>DASWUW010001094.1:0-3191 GCA_036406335.1 Trebonia sp. | reverse complement strand
GTGTCCTTCGGCCGCGGCCAGTTCACCGCGGTCATGGGCCCGTCCGGATCGGGCAAGTCCACGCTGATGCACTGCATGGCGGGCCTGGACCGTCCCACCGCGGGACACACCTACGTGGGCGGCGACGACATCGGGACGCTGGGCGACGCCGGCCTCACCCGGCTGCGGCGGGACCGGATCGGCTTCGTCTTCCAGTCGTTCAACCTCATCCCGACACTGACCGCGGCGGAGAACATCGCGCTGCCGGTCGACCTGGCCGGCGGCACGGCGGACCAGGAGTGGCTGTCCCACCTGGCCGAGCAGCTGGGTATCGCGGACCGGCTGAGCCACCGCCCGGACCAGCTCTCGGGCGGCCAGCAGCAGCGGGTCGCCTGCGCCCGGGCCCTGGCCGGCCGGCCGGAGCTGATCTTCGCGGACGAGCCGACCGGCAACCTGGACTCCCGCTCGTCGGCCGGCGTGCTGGCGTTCCTGCGGCACTCGGTGCGGGAGCTGGGCCAGTCGATCGTCATGGTGACACACGACCCGCACGCGGCCGGCTACGCCGACCGGGTGGTCTTCCTGGCCGACGGCGCCCTGGCGGGCGAACTGGCCGACCCGACGGCCGATTCCGTGCTCGAGCGGATGCGGACGCTCGGTGACTGACCGGCCGGGTGACTGACATGTGGAAGGTCACAATCCGGGGCCTGCTGGCCCACAAGCTCCGGCTGGCGCTCACCACGCTGGCGATCGTGCTCGCGGTCACGTTCATCGCGGGCACGCTGGTGCTCACCGACACGCTGAACGGCACGTTCGCCGCCCTGTTCGGCAACGTCTACCAGAAGATCGACTTCGTGGTGCGGGGTAACGCCGAGTTCGGCGCGTCCGCCGCCACCGCCGCCCGCAAACAGCTCCCCGACTCGCTGATCAGCCAGATCAGCCGCATTCCGGGGGTCCAGACGGCCGACGGCGAGGTCGACGGCTACGCCCGGTTCGTCTCCAGGAGCGGCCAGGCGATCGGCAGCAGCACCACGTCGACCCTGGGCGTCAGCATCGGGACCGACCCTCAGCTGTCCGGGCTGCGCCTGGTCCAGGGCGCTCTGCCCACGACCGCCGCACAGGTGGTGATGGACGAGCAGACGGCGGGCAAGTACGGCTTCAGGGTCGGGCAGCCGGTCAAGATCCTGCTCACCGGCGGGCCGAAAACCTTCACGGTCAGCGGCATCGCCGAGTTCGGCACCATCGGCGACGCCGTCGGCTCGGCCATCGCCGCGTTCTCGCTGCCGACGGCGCAGAGCGTGCTCGACTCTCCCGGCGTGGTGAACACCGTCAACATCCTGACCACCCCCGGAGCAAGCCAGGCCCAGGTGCAGAAAGACATCGAGGCCATCCTGCCGTCCGGCGACCAGGTCGTCACCGGGCAGGCGGTGGCGGGCGAGCAGACCAGCGCGGTCAGCCAGCAGCTCTCCTTCTTCTCCACCGCGCTGCTGGTCTTCGCGCTCGTCTCCCTGTTCGTCGGCGCGTTCACCATCCTGAACACCTTTTCCATCATCGTCGGGCAGCGCGTCCGCGAACTGGCCCTGCTGCGGATCGTCGGCGCCAGCCGGAGCCAGGTGTTCACCTCCGTGCTGGCCGAGGCGGCACTCGTCGGCCTGGTCTCCTCCGGCGCTGGCCTCGGGCTCGGCGTGCTCGCCGCCATCGGCCTGCGCGCGCTGATCGGCGATTTCGGCATCACGCTGCCGCCCGGGCCGCTCGCCTTCGAGCCGCGGACCGTGATCGTGTCGCTGGCGGTCGGCACCGGGGTGACGGTACTGGCCGCGGTGCTGCCCGCCGCCGACGCGGTCCGCGTCCCTCCGGTCGCCGCGCTGCGGGGCGGCCGGGGCGGCGAACGCGGCGCCCAGCGCGGATGGCTGGCCCGCGGAACCGCCCTCGCCCTGATTCTGGCGGGCGCGGCCGGCCTCGGCCTCGGCCTGCCCCGGGCCTCCGTGCCCCTGGTCGGGCTGGGCGCACTGTGCGTCTTCCTCAGCGTCCTCATCCTTGCCCCCGCCCTGGCCCGGCCGCTGGCCGGGCTGATCGGGCGCCCGCTGGCGCGGCTGCTCGGCCTGCCCGGCCGCCTCGGGCGGGAAAACTCCATGCGCAACCCCAAGCGCACCGCGCGGACCGCCTCCGCCCTCATGATCGGCCTGGCCCTGGTCGCCGCGGTCTCCGTGTTCGGCGCGTCGCTGGCCCAGTCGGCCGCCAACGGCGTGAACGGCGCGATCAAGGCGAACCTGATCGTCACCGCGACCAGCAGCGCCGCCGGCGGGTTCAGCACCCGGGTCCCCGCGACGGCGGCCGGCACCCCCGGGGTTACCGCCGCGACCAGCATCTACCAGGGGCAGGCGGAGATCAGGGGCAGCGTGGTGACGCTGACCGCGGTGACCACGGCCCAGCTGGCCGACACCGCCGTGCTGCACCTGACGGCCGGCCGCACCAGCGCACTCAGCACGGGCGACCTGCTGATCGACACGACGACCGCGGCCAAAAACCACCTGTCGGTGGGTGACACCGTGCCGGTGACGTTCGCCCGGACCGGGCCCGCCACCTTGCCGGTCGGGGGCATTTACCAGACGAACTCGCTGGTCGGCAGCTACCTGATCAGTGCCGGCCGGTTCACTGCCCACTTCGCCAGCCCGCAGCCGGTCGCGGTACTGCTCGCCACCAGCGGCGGCGCGGGCACCCAGGGCCAGGTCAGCCGCGCCCTCGCGCAGTACCCGGACGTCGAAGTCCAGACCACCGCCCAGTACGAGCAAGCCCAGGTGTCCAGCGTCAACCAGCTCCTCGGCCTCGTCTACGCGCTGCTGGCGCTGGCCGTGCTCATCGCCCTCATCGGGATCGTGAACACGCTCATGCTCTCGGTATTCGAGCGCACCCGGGAGATCGGGCTGCTCCGCGCGGTCGGCATGCAGCGTGGCCAGGTCCGGATGATGATCAGGTCCGAGTCGGTCATCATCGCGGTGTTCGGCGCCGTCGTCGGGATCGTCAGCGGCACCCTGCTCGGCCTCGCGTTCTCCGCCGCACTGCGACGCCAGGGCGTCGCGGTCATCTCCGTTCCGGGTAGCCGGCTGCTGCTGTTCCTCTTCGTCGCGGCCGTGCTCGGCCTGGTGGCGGCGAGCCTGCCGGCCCGCCGCGCGGCCCGGCTCGACGTGCTCACGGCCATCGGGCCGGAGTAACCC
>DASWUW010001093.1:0-7230 GCA_036406335.1 Trebonia sp. | reverse complement strand
CCGCCGGGCAGCCGAGCGCGTCCCCGGCGGGGACGGTGCCGAAGAAGACGAAGATCAGCCTTACCTACCGGCCCCGGCCGACGTCGTCCAAGGGCGCCGCGGTCAAGGCGCCCGCGGCCAAGCCGGCCAAGGTGCCCGCGGTCAAGGTGCCCGCGGTCAAGGCGCCCGCGGTCAAGGCGGCCAAGGCCGGCGCCTGTGCACCGGGTGACATCGTGCTCAGCCTGTTCACCAGCGAGTCCAGCTATCCGCAGGGGGCGCGGCCGACATTCAGCGTCTACGCGGTCTCTACCGCGTCCTCCCCGTGCACGCTGCGGTACGGGGCCGGGGCGGTCCAGGTCGTGGTGACCAGGCACGGCCAGGTGGTGTGGGACTCGAACGCGTGCCAGCCGACGCCCGCCCGGCGGGTGCGGTTCACCTCAGGCATTCCGCAGGTACTGAAGATAATCTGGAACCGCAAGGCCGCCGGGCCGGGCGGCTGCGCCGGGTCGCTGCCGGCGAGCGCTTCAGGCACCCTGGAGGCGGTCGCCCTCGAGGGCGGCCAGTCCAGCCCGGTGCACGGTTTCAAGGTGCAGGGCTGATTTAGGAGCTGAGCTGAGCTAGCCGGCGAAGGCCGCCTTCAGCGCCTCGCGCACGTTCTCCACCTCGATGACCTTCATCGCCTCCCCAGGGGTGGAACCGCTGGTCGAGCCGGCCGGGACGATTGCCTGGCGAAAGCCCATCCGTTCCGCCTCGGCCACCCGGCGCGGGACGCCGGCGACGTTACGGACCTCGCCTGCCAGGCCGACCTCGCCGACTACGATGACGCCCGGGGCCAGGGACAGGTTGGCCACCGAGCTGGCGATAGCCAGTGCGACCGCCAGGTCAACCGAAGGCTCGGTGAGCCGCACGCCGCCGACGGTGGCGGCGTAGACGTCCGACTTGCCCACCTTGACGTCGGCGCGGCGCTGCAGCACGGCGAGGACCATGCCGATCCGGGAGGCGTCGAGACCCGAGGTGACCCGGCGCGGCACCTCCAGTACCGAGGTGCCGACCAGGGCCTGAACCTCGGCCAGGAGCGGCCGCCGGCCCTCCAGGGTGACGGTGACGCAGGTGCCGGGCACCGGCTCGCTGTGCCGGGACAGGAACAGGCCACTCGGGTCGGCCAGCCCGATCAGGCCGTACTCGCCCAGATCGAAGCAGCCCACCTCGTCGGTCGGTCCGTAACGGTTTTTCACCGCCCGGATCATCCGCAGCCGGGAATGCCGGTCCCCCTCGAAGTGCAGGACCACGTCGACTAGGTGCTCGAGGGTGCGCGGGCCTGCTACCGAGCCGTCCTTGGTGACGTGCCCGACCAGGATGGTCGACATCGCCTTCTCCTTGGCCACCGCGGTCAGCGACGCCGCCACCTCGCGGACCTGGGTCACGCCGCCCGGCACGCCGTCTACCTCCCCGGCCGCGACCGTCTGCACCGAGTCGATGATCAGCAGCCGGGGCTGGACGGCGGACACGTGGGTGATGATCGCGTCCAGGTCGGTCTCGGCGGCCAGGTACAGGTTCTCGTGCACCGCGCCGATCCGGTCCGCCCGCAGCCGCACCTGGGCGGCGGACTCCTCCCCGGTGATGTACAGCACCGGTCCCGACGCCGCGACCAGGGCGCCCGCCTCGAGCAGCAGGGTGGACTTGCCGACCCCGGGCTCGCCCGCGAGCAGCAGGACCGCGCCGGGGACGAGGCCGCCGCCGAGTACCCGGTCCAGCTCGTCCAGGCCGGTGGGGCGGGCCGAGGCGTTCGCCGCGTCGACCTGCCCGATCGGCATCGCCGCGGTCGACACCGGGCCGCCGCCGAGCCGCGCCGCCCCGCCGCCGCCGTAGCCGGCCGCCCTGATCCCGGCCCGGACCAGCCGGGGGACCGCCGTCTCCTCGACCGTGCCCCAGGCCTGGCACTCCCCGCACCGGCCGGCCCATTTCGACGCCTGCCAGCCGCACTCGGTGCAGCGGTAGGCTGCCGTCGACTTCGCCATGGCCGCACCATACCGGCCGCCAGTGACATTCGGCGCCCCCGGAGGATCGGGCTCATGGCGCCGCATAAACTGGGCCCAGAGACTGCGGCACGAGCGGAGGAGGCGGGGACGTTGTCCGGGCTACCCGCGATTCCCGTTGTGCTGTCCACGTCGTCGGTGTACCCGGAACGGACTCCGGAGGCGTTCCAGCGGGCCGCCCGCCTGGGCTACGACGGCCTTGAGGTCATGGTCTACACCGACCCGGTCAGCCAGTCCGGTGACGCCCTGGCCCGGCTGGTCGACTACCACCAGATCCCCGTGCTGGCGGTGCACGCCCCCGGCCTGCTGCTTACCCAGCTGGTGTGGGGCCGGGAGCCGTGGGCCAAGCTGCTCCGGGCCAGAGACCTGGCCGAGCGGCTCGGTGCCAAGACCGTCGTGGTCCACCCGCCGTTCCGCTGGCAGCGGGAGTACACCCGGGGCTTCGAGCAGGGCATCACCGCGATGTCGGAAGAGACCGACGTCGTGTTCGCGGTCGAGAACATGTACCCGATCCGGGCGGGGGCCAGCGAGGTGTCCGGTTACACGCCGCACTGGGACCCGACCAAGCTCGACGTCCCGAACGTGACACTCGATCTCTCGCACACCGCCGCCTCCGCCTCCGACGCCATCGTCATGGCCAATGACCTGGGCGGCCGGCTGGCGCACATCCACCTGGCGGACGGCACGGGCGTGTCCAGCGGCGCGTCGCCGGACGAGCACCTGGTCCCTGGGCGGGGACGGCAGCCGTGTGCCGAGCTGCTGCGGGGCCTCGCCGCCACCGGCTACCGCGGCATGGTGGTGGCCGAGATCAACACCCGGCACGCCGCGACGGCCGAGGACCGGGTGACCGACCTGACCGAAACCCTGGCCTTCGCCCGCACGCACCTGGTCCCCGTTCCGGTCACCTGAGGTGCTTGCTGGGTGTTTGCAACTGCAAGCAGCCGGGCTAGCATGATTGTTATGGCGAATATGGGCGACATCGGCGAGTACATCCGGCAGCAGCGGGAGCAGGCCAAGATCTCGCTGCGGCAGCTAGCCGACCAGGCCGGAGTGTCCAACCCCTACCTGAGCCAGGTCGAGCGCGGCCTGCGCAAGCCCAGCGCCGAGATCCTCCAGCAGATCGCCAAGGGGCTGCGTATCTCCGCCGAGGCACTCTACGTGCAGGCGGGCATCCTGGAGGACCATCCGGGTGACTCCGGAGCCCGGTCCGCCCTGCTCACCGATCCGCAGCTCACCGAGCGGCAGAAGCAGGTCCTCATCGAGATCTACGAGTCCTTCCGCAAGGAGAGCCAGAAGCCGCCCACGGCCGAGATCGTCGCGGTCATCCGCGACCGGCCCGCCCCGGGCGGAGAAGGGCCTGTGCGGGGCGAGGACCCGCCCGCCCGAGGCGAAGACCCGCCCGCCGCGCCGCCCCGGCGAGCGTCGCGCGGCGACGGAGGCGAGTGGGCCGACGCCACGGATGCCGTATAGGCGCTGGTCCTTGCCCGGCGCGAAGCTCCGTTCACGCCCGGATCCCATTCAGGCTCGGCGGCGAGGTAGTTTGGTTACGTGGTCTCGGTCCTAGGCAGCAACGTGTACACGCCGCTCAACTACTTCTTCGTGGCGCTCGCCATCGCGGCGTTCATCATCGAGGCATGGGCGTTCATCGACGCCATCACCCGGCCCGCCTCGGCGTTCGTGGCGGCGGCGAGCATGATGGACAACTTCCTGGCGAAGCTGACCAAGCCGATCTGGCTGATCATCCTCGGCGTCGCGTTCGTGCTCGGCCTGTACTCCGCCGCCTACGGCGGGGTCACCGGCTTCCTCTCGGTCCTCGCGTTCGTCGCCGCCGCGACCTACCTCGCCGCGGTACGGCCCAAGGTGCGGGAGTTCCGCAAGGGCCGCTCCTCGTCTTCCTCCGGCCCCTACGGGCCCTGGTAACCGCGACCGGTTGACCGGCGTCACCGCTACGGGTCACCAGCAGGCTACGGGTTGACTAGCAGCAGGAGCAGCGGGACGGCCACCGTCAGGGCGGCCGCCAGGATGACCGCCGCCTGAGCCGTGCGCGGCAGCGGCGGCTGCGGAGTCAGCAGGCGGCTTACCCGGGCGGTCAGCTCGCCCTCGGCCGCCGCCATGGCACCCGCCGGGGCGGCACCCGTCGCGGCGATGCCAAAGCGCACCAGCGCGGTAGCCAGTTCCCGGGCCAGCAGGCCGCGGACCCGGAGCGCGTGGTCGTCGGCCATCATTTCGACCAGCAGCGCGACCGTGCGGGAGGCCTGCTCGATCCCGCGGGACCGCGGGAACGCGCGGCGCAGCGAGATGAAGGGGATCAGTACCAGGTCGTGCCGGGCGCGCAGGTGGGCCCGCTCGTGGGCCAGGACGGCGGCTAGCTCCGCGGGCCCGAGCAGGTCGAGGGTGCCGACGCTGATCACGATCTGCGACCGGATGCCGGGGAGGCAGTAGGCGGCCGCCGCCGGGTAGTCCACCACCAGCGCGCCGGGGACCTTGGGATCGCCGTGGGCGAGCAGGGCGAGCAGTTCCCGCTGACGGCGCCGGGCGCCGGTCGCGTCGGCGAAGGCCATCACCAGCACGCCGCAGAGCGCGGTGAACAGGGTGCAGCCAGCGAACAGCGCGGCCAGCCGGACAGCGGTGAGGGCGACCGGCTGGTGCGGTGCGAAACCCTGGCCGTAGGCCAGCTGCCGGCCGAGCACAACGAGTCCGCCGAGCACCCCGTCCGGCGATCCCTGGCCGCTCACGCCGACGGCGATCAGGGCGCCGACCGCCGCGACACCTGCGGTCAGGCCAAGAGCCTGCCACAGCAAAATCGCGGTCGCCGGGGACCGGCGCGGCCATGACGCGCGCAGCATCGCGCCGGCGCACCGCACGCTTCCCACGGCGGCCGCGGCGAGAAGTACCGCGTCGGCCAGTGCCCCCATAATCTGCCCCCGCTGTCTCCTTCTGTTCCCGTCTCCTGCTCCTGCTCCCGCTCGACACCCGATAGGGCATCGAGCAGCACTTCTGCCTCGGCGCCGGACACGCTCTGGGCGAACCGGGCGAGCGCGGCGTCCCGGTCGCCGGTCTGCTCCAGTGCGGTCAGCATCAGCTCGGTCACGTACGCCTCACGAGTCGCGGCGGGGCGGTACCGCCAGGCGCGGCCGTCCCGTTCCCTGCGCGCGAACCCCTTCTTCGCCAGCCGGTCCAGCACCGTCATTACCGTGGTGTGAGCCAGGCTCTGGGGGATACCGTTGCTGACCTGTCTGACGGTCAGCGCCGAATCGGTTTGCCAGAGGACTTCCATAATGGCACGTTCGAGGTCGCCCAGCCTGTTCACGTATATCAGAGTACCGTCGACGGGGTTTCCGTGACCAGCCCTGAGGCCTCTGAGGCCAGCGGCGACTTGGCGATCTGGACGCAGCCGAAGATGATCACGCCGAGTACGAGAATCTCCGGCGCCAGCCACCAGCCGACGCGCAGCTGCTCACTGTAGAGGGTCACGCCGTAGGCGATGCTGATCAGCGCGTCACCGACCGTGAGCATCGGCTGCGATGCCACCAGGCTGCCGGCCTGCAGCGCGTTCTGCAGCAGGAACAGCGATCCGACGCCGACTACGGCCACGCCGTAGATGTGCCAGCTGGTGAAAAACCGCACTGCTCCGTTGTCGAGGTCGGACACCGCGTTCTTCATCAGGGCCGCGGTCAGCGCGTAGCCGCAGGCAGCGGCTAGCCCGAGCAGCGCCGCCCGGGGCTCGCCCTTGAGGCCCAGGGACAGGATGATCAGCACGGCCTCGAAGGCGGCGGTGGCGATGAGCACGAGTACCCAGCTGGTGTCCTGCGCCGTGCTGATCGCACCGGTCGGCTGGGCGAGCGCGAGTCCGACGCCGAGCGCGGCCGTAGTGAGGCCGATGGCGGCCCAGGGCAGCCGCTTGAGCGCCGCCCGGTTGTGGTTGGCCAGCGCGGCGAGGACCAGGGTCACCGGGAGCTCGATGATGAAGATGGGCTGCACCAGGGCAATCGGGCCGGTGGCCAGCGCGGCTGCCTGGGCCACCGACGCGACGATGACCATCCCGATCCCCGCGAGCCAGACCTTGCGTCTGACCAGGTCGGCGATCAGCGAGAAGTGCATGGACTCTTCCGACGGGACCTGGGCCGCCGCCTTGCGCTGCAGAACGGCGGCGCAGGCGTTGCTGCTCGCGGTGAGCAGGGCAAAGAAAACGCACAGCATCGTGTGCACCCCGACGGGGTGCACGGGCACGTGGAGGCTGGCCTGGTCCAGGGTGGTCACGCCGGGTTCTTTTTCTGCTCGTTTCGGGTGTTGACGAGATCCGCGAACGGGCGCAGGTTAGCCAGGCTCTCTCCGCGTTTCTCGCGCCATGCCCATTCCCGCTGAATGGCGGAGGCAAAACCGATTCTGATCGCCTCGTTGAATGTTTCGTCCGAGTAGGTGAGAACGCAGCCTAGCAGCGTGTCCAGTTCGGCCTCGGAGATCGCGGAAAGCGGCAGGCGGCCGGTCAGGTGGACGTCGCCGGTGCGGTCGAGGGCGAAGTGCACCCCGTACATGCGGGCACTGCGCTCGAGCAGGAACCGGTAGAAGGCGGCGTGGTTCTCATCCGGCTGGCGGCAGAAGAACGCTTCGACCTGCAGACTGTGGTCCCCGGCAATCAGCCACGTCATCGTGGCGAGCTTGTGCTCGCCCTCCAGGCGGACCAGGAAGGCGGACGGCTCCGGGCGCTCGTAGGCCAGGCCGAGGCTGTCCAGGGCGGCCTGGATGATGTCGCAGGGGGAAGCTTGGCCGGCTGCCATGGCGGTCATGCCCCGACCCGGGCTGCTGCCTCTTCCATGACATCGGTATACACCCGGGCTAGGCGGTCTACGGTGGCGGACCAGCCGAAAGCGGATGCGTGCCGCCGCGCGCCCGCCGACAGGGCCTGCAGCAGGTGCGGCGCCGCGAGCAGGCGCCGGATGGCGGCAGCCCAGTCCGCGGGGTCGTGACCGTCCACCAGGATGCCCGAGTCGCCGTCTTTGACCACCGTGCGCAGCCCGCCCACGCTGGCCGCCACCACCGGGGTGCCGCAGGCCTGCGCCTCCAGTGCTACCAGGCCGAACGACTCCGAGTGGGAGGGGGCGAGCATCACCGTGGCCGCCCGGTACCACTGCGCCAGCTCTTCCTGCGGGCACGGGGGCTCGAACCGCACCACGTCGCCAAGGCCGAGCCGGGCGGCCAGCTCCCGCATCCGGTC
>DASWUW010001092.1:0-7001 GCA_036406335.1 Trebonia sp. | reverse complement strand
CCCGCCGCCGGTCAGCCGGGCGCCGGGCAGGCGGCCGGGGCAGCCTAGGCGACGAACTGCGCCTGCTCGGTCGACCCGGCCAGCGCCACCGTCTCCGCGTCCGGCTTGATCGCCTGCGTGACCAGGTCGAAGTACCCGGTGCCGGCCTCACGCTGGTGACGGGTGGCGGTGTAACCGAGCGGCTCGAGCGCGAACTCAGCCTCCTGCAGGCGCACGTAGGCGGACATGTCGCTGCGGGCGTAGCCGTGGGCCAGCTCGAACATCGACTCGTTGAGCGCGTGGAACCCGGCCAGGGTGATGAACTGGAAGCGGAAGCCCATGGCCGCGAGCTCCTGCTGGAATTTGGCGATGGCCGTCTCGTCCAGGTGCGCGCGCCAGTTGAACGAGGGGGAGCAGTTGTAGGCGAGCATCTGGTCCGGGTACTGCGCCTTGATTGCCTCGGCGAACGCCCGGGCCACCTCCAGGTCGGGCTTGGCCGTCTCCATCCACAGCAGCTCGGCGTAGGGCGCGTAAGCGAGCCCGCGGGCGATGCAGGGCTCGATCCCGCTGCGGACCCGGTAGAAGCCGTCCGCGGTCCTCGTCCCGTCGACGAACGGCTGGTCCCGCTCGTCGATGTCGGTGGTCAGCAGCGTCGCCGACTCGGCGTCGGTCCTGGCGATGACCAGGGAAGGGACGTCGAGCACGTCCGCCGCGAGCCGCGCCGCGCTCAGCGTCTGCACATGCTGCCCCGTCGGTATGAGGACCTTGCCGCCGAGGTGGCCGCACTTCTTCTCCGACGACAGCTGGTCCTCGAAGTGCACGCCGGCCGCGCCCGCCTCGATCATGGACTTCATCAGCTCGAACGCGTTCAGCACGCCGCCGAAGCCCGCCTCCGCGTCGGCCACGATCGGCGCCAGCCACTGCTGCCGGGGCGCGCAGCTCATCGCGGACCGTTCCGACCAGGCGATCTGGTCGGCGCGGAGCAGCGCGTTGTTAATCCGGCGCACCATCTGCGGAACCGAGTTCACCGGGTAGAGCGACTGGTCCGGGTAGGTGTGCCCGGCCAGGTTGCCGTCCGCGGCCACCTGCCAGCCCGACAGGTAGATGGCCTGCAGGCCGGCCTTGACCATCTGCACCGCCTGGTTGCCGGTGATGGCACCGAGGGCGCGCACCGCGTCCTCGCTGTGCAGCTGGTCCCAGAGCCGGGTCGCGCCGCGCCGGGCCAGGGTGTGCTCTTCGACGACGGAACCGCGCAGGCGGATCACGTCCTGCGCCGTGTAGTCACGGGTGATCCCGTTCCAGCGCTGGTCGGTCGCCCACTTCGCTTGCAGGCTGGCCGCCTGCTGGCTGATCGTTTCCATGGTGCTGCCTTTCGCTCGGGTACTACCCGCCTCAGGGCGCTGGCGTCCCCGGGCGTGCTTCCACCGTGCGTTACGCGGCGGGAACGGCCCAGCATCCG
This sequence comes from Trebonia sp., assembly GCA_036406335.1. Taxonomy (GTDB): domain Bacteria; phylum Actinomycetota; class Actinomycetes; order Streptosporangiales; family Streptosporangiaceae; genus Trebonia. Next base: position 5,563 of record DASWUW010001092.1, on the reverse strand, counting down.
GAGACGTTAAAAAATGCAAGATTTATCCAAAAGACCTGGTGTTACACTTTTTTACTAATGAAAGAACCTCAGAAATTGGTAGAGACCGAAGGTCTAGACCTTGCGCTGTTCGGCCAGCGGCTTAAGCACGCGCGGCGGGCCAAGGGCCTGACGCTGGCCGACGTCGGCGTTCGGGTCGGCCGGACCCCGTCGGTGCTCTCGCTGATCGAGAACGGCAAACGCGAGCCCCGGCTGTCGCTGGTAGAGCAGCTCGCCGCCGCGCTCGGCGTGCCCGTAGCCGAGCTGCTGAAGAAGCAGCCGCCGAGCCGCCGGGCCCAGCTCGAGATCGCGGTGGAGCAGGCGCAGCGCGACCCGTCCTACGCGGCACTGGGACTGCCCGAGCTCCGGGTGGGCACCCGGGTGCCCACCGACGTGCTGGAGCACCTGGTCGCGCTGGCGGGCGAACTGCGGGCACAGCGGGCCAAGCCGACCGCGACCCCGGAGGAGGCGCGCGCGGCGAACGCCGCGCTGCGCAGCTCAATGCGCGAGCGGGGCAACTACTTCGCCGAAATCGAGCAGGCGGCGGCGGACGCGCTGAACCGCGCGGGCTACGCCGGGGGCGCGCTGTCCCAGGGCATGCTGACCGCGGTGGTCGGCAAGCACGGCTTTTCCATCCGGTTCGCCCCCGACCTGCCGCGCTCGGTCCGGTCGCTCACCGACCTGCGCGAGCGCCGCATCTACCTCAAGCAGGAGCCGGTCGGCGGTCACTCCCCGCGGGCGGTGATCCTGCAGTCCCTAGGGCACTTCCTGCTCGGACACGACACACCGCGGGACTTCGCCGACTTCCTGCGCCAGCGGGTGGAAGCGAACTACTTCGCCGCCGCGATGCTGATCCCCGAACGCGCCGCCCGGCCGTTCCTCAGCGCGGCCAAGGACCGCCGCGACCTGGCCGTGGAGGACCTGGTCGACCTGTTCTCGGTTTCCTACGAGATGGCCGCCCACCGGGTGACCAACCTCATCAGCCACCATCTCGGCGTACCCTGCCACTTCGTGAAGAACGACGCCAGCGGCGTCATCTACAAGGCCTACCAGAACGACGGGGTCGTCTTCCCGGCCGACGTCACCGGGGCGATCGAGGGGCAGCGGATGTGCCGCCAGTGGTCGGGCCGCCAGGTGTTCAGTGCCGCCGACCGGTTCTCGCCGCACTACCAGTACTCGGACACGCCGTCGGGCACCTACTTCTGCGTCGCCCAGGTCGACCAGAACGCCGGCGAGTCCGGGTACGCCATCACCCTCGGGGTGCCGTTCGACCACTCGCGCTGGTTCCGCGGCCGGGAGTCAACCTTCCGCACCCGCTCCCGCTGCCCCGGCGGCGACTGCTGCCAGCGGGCCCCCGCGGCGCTGGCGGAGCGCTGGGAGGGCATGGCCTGGCCGTCGGCCCGCGCGCACTCCCATGTCCTGTCGGTCCTGCCCTCCGGCGCGTTTCCCGGAGTGGACGACGTGGACATCTACGAGTTCCTCGACCGGCACGCCGCCGACTGACCGGGCGGCGTTACAGCCGGGACATCTTGATGACGCCCAGGACGATCAGGACAAAGACCACGGCGGCGATCAGGGCGACAGTCGCGCTGCCCACGAGCATGCCGATCATCACCGCCGCGATGACCGGGACGATGATGAGCCCGGCGACCACGATCTTGACGTCGGTCGGGGTCTCGGCCCCCATGGCCGGCCTGACCCCCCACTCCCGGGCCGGCACGCCGATGGGCGACACCATCCGCGTCCCCGTCGGCTGCGTGGCCGGCCGCAGCACGGGCCGCGGCACCAGCACCGTCCCCGGGGCGCGGGCCGTCGGCACCCGGTCGGCCGGCGGGACGGCGCGGGCCGGCGGCGGCGGCTCTTCCGCCCGGTACTCGTCGGCCGGCTCCGGTCCCGCCCCGGCTCCGGAGTAGTCTTCCGGCTCGTCGTCGGGCACCGCGACCAGAGTGCCGGCGGTGTCGGGGGCGTGGCCGTCCGGTCCCAGGTAGGCGGTCCCCCAGTGCGGGCCGGAGCCGTACACCAGCAGCCCGACGCCGTCGGGGCCGGACAGCTCGGCCTGGGTGGCGAAGTCCGCCGGGCCGAAGTCGCCCAGCGTGCCCAGGGTCCGCCACCAGCCCGCCTCCGCCGAGTCGGCGTACATCCGGGCGGCGTGCTCCCGCAGCGGCTGCAGGTCGGCCGGCGCGAGGGCGAAGTCGCCGGCCGCGTCGGCGGGACGCTGGGCGGCTTCCAGGAATTCGTCGACGACCAGGTAGACACCCTCGTCATCGGCCCAGCGGCGGCCGAAAAGCAAGCCGCCCGCGATCCGCTGCTCCGAGGTCGCGAATTCCGCCGCGTAGCGCAGCTCCTGGGTGACCTCCGGGTCCAGCAGCACCGCGCTGCCGCCGCTGCCGAACGCCTTGAACCCGACGTAGGCGCCGCGCGGCCGAAACGGGACAGCCGGCTCCGCGGAGTCCGGCTGGAACACGGTCCCGCTTTCGGTCATGGGCGCTGATCCTCTCCTGGGGCGGTCTCGCGCCCGAAATGACACGGCACGGCGAGGTTCACTCAGAGATTACCGGCTGGCGGCCTAACTGTTTAGCCCGCAAAATAAGCCGGTCCCGCTCAAAGGGATTATCCAGGGCGCCGGTGATACCGGTGACGAAAAGGGAGAAAAGAGAACCGGCGCTGGCTGGCCGTGCCTCAGCGGTGCGACATCCAGACGGTGCTGAACACCGCCACCAGGCCGATCACCCCGATGATCACCGCGACGGTCGAGCTGTGCACCAGCACTCCGATGATGATCGCGGCGATCACCGTGACGACGACCAGCGCCCCGACCACCAGGATGACGTCGGCTGGCAGCTCCGGCCCGGCGCTGTACTCCGGATCCGGCTCGCGTACCGTTCGCCGCCGGCCCGGGACGCGCACCCGCGAGGGCACGCGGGGACGCGGGGCCGACCGCGTCCGGCGGACCCGCCGCGCCGGCGCCGTCCCGGTGACGGGCGGCAGCAGCGGCTCCGCCAGTCCCTCGTCCGGAGCGGCCGCGGTCGGCCACGCCCCCGCCGGCGGGCCGGGCAGGACGGCAGTCTCCTCCGGCGGTTCCTCCAGCAGGCTCTCGCCGTGCGCGAGGTCTATCACCTGCGGACCGGGATCGGGTGCGTACTCGGTCACCGATTCGACCGCCGGGTCAAACGGCGGACCCAGGTCAGGCGGCTGCGCCGGGTCGTCGGCCACCGCGGCCAGGGTTCCGGCCGAGTCCGGGGCCAGGCCGTCCGGTCCGAGGTAGGCCGTGCCCCAGTGCAGGCCCGAGCCGTACACCAGCAGCCCGGCGCCGTCCGGGGTGACCAGTTCGGCCTGCGTCTCGAAGTCCTGGGGGCCGAATTCGCCCAGCGTCGCGCGGGTGCGCCACCAGCCGACCTCCAGGGAGCCGGAGTACATCCGGGCGGCGTCCTCGTGCAGCAGCCGCAGGTCGGCCTCGCCCAGGGTGAAGTCGTCGGTGCCGTCGGATCCGATCCGGTCGCCGCTGTTCTCGCCCGGCCCGGCCTCCAGGTAGCCGTCGATCACCAGGTAGCCGCCCTGCTCGTCCACCCAGAAGCGCCCGTAGAGCAGGCCGCCGGTGATGCGCCCTTCCTGGGTCGCGAACTCGGCCGCGGTCCGCAGCTGGTGCGAGACCTCCGGCCGCACCAGCACGGCCCCCTCGCCGCTGCCGAACGCCTTGAACCCGACGTAGGCGGTGCGCGAGCGGAACGGGACCGGTACCTCCTCTGTACCCGGCTGGAACGCGGCCCCGGTGTCCGTCATCGGACTGCCCCTCTCCCTGCGGTCTGAGGTGGCCGCCGCCGTGCGGCGGCCCTGTCACAGCAAGGCTGCTGAGTCCGTATTTCCCGCGTTTCGGCGGTTAAATCGCCGGGGCGGTGAAACCGTCCGCGCCCACCGACACCTCGGCCGTCTGCGCCAGCTCGGTGACCGGCCTGACCTTACCGTCCAGGTCGAGCACCGGCGACGCGTCGGAGTACCAGGACGGGATCACCGCGTTGCCCCAGAAGTCCCGCCGCCGCGGGTCGCGCACCGACCAGCGCAGCACCGGGTGATCCGGGTCGCCGGTGTAGTAGTCGGAGGTGTAGACCTCCAGCCGGTGCCCGTCGGGGTCGCGCAGGTACACGTAGAACGCGTTGGACACCCCGTGCCGGCCGGGGCCGCGCTCGATGCAGTCCTCGAGGTGCAGCGAGCCGGCGATGTCGCAGATCCGCAGCACCGAGTGCGGCTCATGGGCGAAGAACCCGAGGTGGTGCAGGCGGGGCCCGGCGCCGCCGGTGAACGCGACGTCGTGCACGGTCTGCTTGCGGTACATCCAGGCGGCGTAGACGGTCTGCTCGTCCTCGATCGTCTCCGACAGCCCGAACCCGAGCCCGGTGTAGTACGCTTGCGCCCGCGGCACGTCGGGCACGCAGATGTTGAAGTGGTCCAGCCGGGCCGCCTCCGCGCCGCGCCGCAGGTCGTACCGCTGCTGCAGCCGCTCCGGGTACGCGGCGGAGGCGAAGAAGTCGACCAGGAACCCCAGCGGGTCCTCGGCCCGCACCACCTCGCCGAGCCCGCGCACCGTCCCGGCCGGCAGCCGCTGCGTCCGGCAGCCGAGGGCCGCGTAGTAGGCCTCGGCCCGGTCCAGGTCGGCGGCGGCGCGCACCCGGTAGCCGAGCGCGCCGGCCGCCGCCCGGGGCCCGGACCGCAGGATCAGGTTGTGGTGGGTGAGCTCGTCGTAGCCGCGCAGGTACAGGGCGGCCGGCTCCTCGGCGGTCACCACGAACCCGAGCAGGTCCACCCAGAAGCGCCGGGCCGCGGCGAGGTCGGTCACCGCCAGCGTCGCGTACGCCGACCGCACGATGTCGGGAGCGGGCGGCTGGTCGGCCGGGAACAGCGGGGAATCGGGCATGGTCAGGCTCCAAAACGGGAGACGTGGGTGTCGCCCAGGGCGATGTGCACGATCCGGGACTCGGTGTAGAAGTCGATCGAGTGCTGCCCGCCCTCCCGGCCGAGCCCGCTGCTCTTCACCCCGCCGAACGGGGTCCGCAGGTACGCACGTTATGCGAGTTCACCCAGGTCATGCCGGACTCGACCAGGGCCGCGACCCGGTGCGCACGGCGCAGGTCGCTAGTCCACAGGTAGGCCGCGAGCCCGTACCGCGTGGCGTTCGCCAGCGCTACCGCCTCCGCCTCGCTGTCGAACGGCGTCACGCACGCCACCGGCCCGAAGATCTCCTCCTGGAAGATCCGCATGGACGCCGTGACGTCGGCGAACACGGTCGCCGCGAGGTAGTTACCGCCGCCCAGCCCGGCCGGCCGCGACCCGCCGGCCACCAGCCGCGCGCCCTCCGCGGTGCCGATGCCGACGTAGGACAGCACCCGGTCGTAGTGCTCGGGGTGCACCAGCGCCCCGATCTCGGTGGCCGGGTCGGCCGGGTCGCCCACCTTCACCCGGGCCGCGCGCTCGGCCAGCCGGGCGACGACGGTGTCGTACACCCCCCGCTGGACCAGGATCCGGGAGCCGGCCGTGCACCGCTCGCCGTTCA
>DASWUW010001091.1:0-1645 GCA_036406335.1 Trebonia sp. | reverse complement strand
ATTCTGCTGCCTCCGGCTGCCCTCACTTTCCATCACCTGAGGCAATCTCTTGCCATGTCCCACTAGTTTTGCTGCTATTTATCGACCTATCGGGCGAAAAGTATTTACACCTGACAGGCCGCGGCGACCGGCCGTTAGCGCGTCCGTCGAACGGTGCTACCGAGGGCCATGAGTTCGTGAGCAGTCTGCGGTGCAGGGCGGCGCGGTCGGCGGCAGTCCAGCCTTGCTCCTGCAGCCAGGCGCTGACCCCGCCTTCCTGCTCAGCCAGTGCGTCCAGGAAGCGCTCCATGGTTACCGCGCGGGGCGAGTGCATGAGCGCCGCGACGCTCGCCAGCCCGTTAGCCAGGCCGCCCTTGACTGCCTCGCGGGCATGCCGGCGCAGAACCGCGCCGTAGCGCTCAGCCGAGGCGGCGTAGTCGGCGACGATGGCTTTGCGCTCTACCCCGGCCTCGGCCAGGGCCAGCGCGATCACGGTGCCGGTGCGGTCTTTGCCCGCGGTGCAGTGCACGACGGTCACGCCGTCGCCGTGGGCGATCAGCCGGAGCGCCGCCAGCACGGAATCCGGCCGTTGCAGCAGGAACCCGAGATAGAGGCCGGCGAACCCGCGGCCCACTGGCGGCAGCCGCTCCGACAGCGGCTTCAGGTGATCGTCAAGCTGGGGGAACAGCGACAGGTGCTCGACGGTGACCAGCGGCTCGCGGGTCATCGGCCCCGGGTCTTCGGCCGCCAGCTCGATGCCGGCCCGGAGGTCAACGATCGTCCGGACGCCGAAGTCGTCGACCAGACGGCGGACGTCGGCCGGACGCAGGTCCTGCAGACTGTCGGAGCGGAGTAGGCGACGGCTGGCAGTGCGGCGCCCGTCGATGGTAGGCAGGCCGCCGACGTCACGGGTGTTCGCCGTCCCGTCGAGGTCAATCCAGTCGGGTCTCACGCCTTCACTCCACCACGGGTACCTGAGCACTTCACCACCTGCACCAGAACTACCGCGCTGCTCCCCGCCACCGGCGCTGCTCCCGCCACCGGCGCCGGTCAGTGTCGGCTCCGGCGCCCGGGATCGCCGCAACCCGGTGCTCACGTAGCTGAGCCGGCCGGCCGCCATAGCCACGGCGGACACGCCAACCACCGGAAGATCAGGAAGAGCCGGTCCCGCCGCCTGACGCTCGAGATCCGCCCTCTCGCGAAGGCAGCCCTTCCGTTTCGCGACTTCCCATCAATTTGGATTGCTTTTGCGCCCGTTTTAGACGGATATGAGACGACCAAACTGATGGGGAGTGAAAAAGTTTAGTCCGAACTGATGGGGAGTGACGGCGGGATCGGCCGATGGCACCCCGGCGGGCCGGCAGGCCGGCGGGAGGGGATACGGCTAGAGGTGTGCCGGAGGCGCGGCGGAGGCGCGGTGCCGGGAAGCCGGGGGCGGGGCCGGGGGCGGCCGGTGTGACGGCATTTACCGGTGTGCTTATTCTGATTATTGCTATATTGCCGATAGGGTTGCCGGGAACCGGTCGGGCCGCTATTAAATGTGCGTGTGAGCCTTTCGGCCGGGCAAACCGGTCCGGGACAGGCAGGGGGTACCGCCGCGGCGGGCGACGCCGTTGTCACGGCGTTGTACCGGGCCTACCAGGTGCCGCTGCTGGCCTTTGTGCTG
>DASWUW010001090.1:0-2934 GCA_036406335.1 Trebonia sp. | reverse complement strand
GGCGCGGAGCCGGATGCCGTCGTGGACAGGAAGGCCGGCGGCCGGGGCGACGGGCTGACCGCCAGGGCGATCGCGATCCCGGCCCCGGCGGCGACCGCGGTACCCAGGGCGACGGGCAGCAGCCAGCGCGGGCCGCGCCGCCGGGTCACCGCGGACCGCTTCGTCGGTGCGTACTGCCCGGGACGGCCGGCGCCGGCGTCCGTCGCCGGGGCCAGCGCCGCGCCGAGGGCCGAGCCGGGGGCCGCGCCGGGCGGCGGGGTGGGCGCGAGCGGCGGCAGCGCGGGGGTGAACTCGCTCGAGTCCACCAGCGCCGCCACCCGGTCCGGCCAGAACCGGCCCGGGGTGACCGCCGGGTAAGTCGCGGAGCTGACGGCGACGGCCTGCATCAGTTCGCCCAGGGCCGGGCGGTCGGCCGGGTTCTTGGCCAGGCAGGCTTCGATCAGCGGGCGCAGTGAGACGGGCACCTGGCTCAGGTCCGGTTCACCGTGCACTACCCGGAAGGCGACCGCGAACATCTCGCCGCCGCCGAACGGCGCCGCTCCGGTGGCGGCGAACGCGAGCACGCTGCCGAGCGCGAAGACGTCGCTGGCCGGGCCGACGGTCCGGCCCTCGGCCTGCTCCGGTGACATGTAGGCGGGGGTGCCCACGGTCATCTGGGTGGCGGTGACCACGGTGCCGCTCGTCGTCCGGGAGATGCCGAAGTCGATGACCCGCGGCCCGTCCGCGGCGACGAGGATGTTGCCCGGCTTGAGGTCGCGGTGCACCAGCCCCTGGGCATGGATCGCCTGCAGCGCCTCGGCCAGTCCGCCCCCCAGCCGCCACACGGCATCCTCGGGCAGCGGCCCGGCCCGGGCGACCAGCTCGGCCAGCGACGGCCCGGCCACGTAGGTGGTGGCCAGCCAGGGCGGCCGGTCGTCCGGCCCGGCGCCGACCACCGCCGCGGTGTAGGCGTCGCTCACCGCCTGCGCGGCCGCCACCTCCCGCCGGAACCGGTGCATGAATTCCGGGTCGCGAGTCAGTTCCGGGTGCACCACCTTGACCGCCACCGGCCGCCCGCCGGGCGAGTAGCCGAGGTAAACCCGTCCCATCCCGCCCGCGCCCAGCCGTGCCTGCAGGCGGAAACCACCGACCTGCCGCGGGTCGTCCTCCGCCAATGGCTCCACGAATGCGACCATACCGGCCGCCGCCCGGCCGCCGCGGTAACCTCGCCCGTCCGACCGGATTCTCAAGTTCCACGCCAGCGGTTGAACTTCCCTGACCCGGGCTGCGTACCACGAGGCATGAAGATCCAGACGCCTGTCATCACGCTGATCGTCGGCGTGGCCCTGGCGGCTTCCCTGTTGTTCTCCAGCATGACCGCGGTCTCGGCCAAGAAGGCCGCGCTCGCCGCCGCCTCCGCGAGCGCCACCGCCGGCACCGGGGCCGTGGCCGTGGCCGGCACAGCGCCGCCGACGACCGCCGGCACCACTGCTTCCCCCTCGTCGGCGGCGGCGTCGTCCCCGTCAGCAGCGGCGTCGTCCCCGTCCGGGTCGCCGTCGGGCAGCGCGTCCGCGTTCGTGGTGCCGCCGCACGCCAACTACGTGGGGAAGGTGCAGGGCAACCTCGGATCGGTGGCGATCGTGGTGCACGACACCTTCGCGGTCGCCTACTTCTGCAACGGCAGCACGCAGGAGGCCTGGCTCAACGGCACGCCGCGGAACGGCAAGCTCTCCATGACGGGCAAGGGCAACGCCAGCCTCACCGCCGACTACGCACTCGGGCACGCGCGCGGCAACGTGGTCGTGAACGGCGTCACCTACGTCTTCTCCATCATCGCCGTGCACAAGCCGTCCGGCCTTTTCCGGTCGATCGCCACCGTGCGCGGCGCGAGCGTCAAGGCCGGCTGGATCGTGCTGGCCGACGGCAGTCAGGTCGGCTCGCTCAACCCCGACGTGAACGCCGCCGGGCAGACCTCGCAGGCCGCCCCGAAGCTGAACCTGTCCACCCTGACCGCCCAGGACGGCGGGACCACGCTCACCGCCACGCCGATCGACGGCGAAACCGGCACCGGGTTCTGACCGAGCACGTTAACCAGCCGTCCGCTGATCGAGAAGGGAACGAGCACATGGCCGCACAATGGGAGCCGACCGCGCCGATGAGACCGGATCCGGTCCGGCCCGATGTCTCGGGGAGGCTGCTGCTCGTGCCTGCGCTGGCCGGCTGCCTGGTGGCGCTGACGCTGGGCCTCTACGGGCGGCTGCACGCACCGACCGGGGTGGCGGTGGACGTCGTCGGCTTTTCCAGCCCGGCCACGGTGAAGGCCTGGCTGGCCACGGTCGCGGTCGTGTTCGCACTTGTCCAGGTCGGCTCTTCCCTGGTCATGTACGGCAAGGTGCCGCGGGTCACCGCGCCGTCCTGGATCGGCGGCCTGCACCGGTGGTCGGGACGGATCGCGTTCCTCTTCACCGTGCCGGTCGCGGTGCACTGCCTGTACGCGCTCGGGTTCGAGACCTTCAACGCCCGGGTGGTGGTGCACTCGGTAGCGGGCTGCCTGTTCTTCGGCACGTTTACGGTCAAGATGCTGGCGCTGACCCGGCGCGGCCTGCCCGGCTGGGTGCTGCCGCTGTTCGGCGGCCTGGTCTTCGCGCTGCTAGTGCTGATCTGGTTCACTTCAGCCTTCTGGTTCTTCTCATTTTTTGGAGTCAGGCGTTGACCGACACATCCGCTCCCGAGACATTGGCTAGCCCGCCGGGGACGCCGCCGCCGCCGCCGAGCCGCCGCGCACTGCTAACCGGGGCCGGCGTCGTCTGCGCCGCGGCGCTAGCCGGGTGCACTACCTACGACGCCAACAACGGCGGCATCACCGGGCCGCCGCCGTCCACTGCCGCCCCGGCTACCCCGGCCGGCGGCTCGTCCGCCGGGGCCGGCGCGACGGCCGGGACCGGCGCATCCGCC
>DASWUW010001089.1:0-1929 GCA_036406335.1 Trebonia sp. | reverse complement strand
TGAGCTTCATCGTTGACTTCCATCGCGACGACACCGTGCTGGAGTTCCTTGAGGTGCGCCGCATCCTTGAGCCGGCCGCCACCGCTCTCGCCGCGCTCCGGATGCCCGCCGGGGAGCTGCCCGATCTCGAGCGAACGCTCGGAGCGGTCGGCGCGGACTCGCCGTCCGACGATTTCGTCGCCGCCGACCTTGAGTTCCACAAGCGAATCGCCGTCGGCGCCGGCAACTCGGTCCTCGCCTCCCTGGTCGACAACATGTCGATGCCGACCACGCGGGCGCGGATCTGGCGCGGCATGACCCAGCCGCACGCCCAGGAACGCACGCTCGGCGAGCACCGGGCCATCTACCTGGCGATCAAGAACCGGGATCCGGACCTGGCGCGGTCGCTGGCGATCGTGCACATAGCCGGGATCGAATCCTGGCTCCACCTCGCGCTCGCCGACTGATCCGCGGGTCGCGGCCGGGGATCGGCCGGGATCACCGGACGGCGGGGATCTGGAGGCCGAAGAACTCGGCCGCGTTCCCCCGCAGCACGGCCTCCCGGTCCTCTTCGGTCAGTACCGCCAGCAGGTTCTCCTGGGCGTCGCGGCCGTGATCGTGCGGGTAGTCGCTGGAGTACATCAGCAGGTGCCCGGCGCCGAGCATGTCGGCCAGCTGCGCCAGCTCGGCCGCCGGGACCCGGCCCGGGACCAGCGTCGGGCTGATCGTCGCCCGCACGTGCCTGCGCACGTAGGCGGACGGCTTTTCGCGCACCCACGGGGTCTCCCGCCACAGCGCCTTCCAGTCCTTGTCGAACCGCCACAGCAGCGAGGGAAGCCAGGCGAAGCCGAGCTCGGCCAGGCCGACCCGCAGGTCCGGGTAACGATCGAAGACGCCCTCGGCGACCAGCGACAGGACCTGGTTGGGGGCGACGATCTGCGAGTTGTAGAGGTAGTCCTCGTAGTAGGTCGCCGCGGTCCCGGTGGACGTCGGCGCCATGTCCCAGCCGCCCCACGCGTGCAGCGTGAGCGGCAGCCGGTTCCGGCTGGCGGCCTCGTGGATCGGCCGGTAGCGCAGGTTCCCCCAGGGCGTCTCGCTGCGCACCGGCAGCAGCACCTGCGCGAACCGGCGGTCCGGGCCGAGCCGGTCGATCTCCTGCGCCGCGGCCTCCGGGTGGAACACCGGCACCGCGATGCTGCCGCGCAGCCGGTCGTCCCGGTCGAGGAACTCGTCCCGCATCCAGTTGTTGACCGCGGTCGTCAGCGCCGCCTCGAAGTACGGGTTGCGGCTGCCCTGGAAGGTCGCGACGCAGGTAAGGATCACCGCCGCCGGCGCGTACGGTTCGAGCAGCTGGGCCCGCAGCTCCGCGTAGGTACGGGGCGGGAAGCTGCCCGCCGCGCGGGCCTCCGGGCGGGCCGACATCGGCTCGCTCTCCGGGTACAGCCGGTGGCCGACCCCGAGGTGCGCGCTGCCGATGAACTCGTGCCAGTACGGGTCGATGTAACCCAGCAGCGCGTCCATCGACGGCGGCTCGACGTGCACGTCGCAGTCGACCGCGCCGGACTGGATCGGACTCATGCTGGCTCCCGGGACGACCGCCCGCGGCCCCTGCGGCCGCCGCGGCTGCCCATCTTACGAGCGCCGTCCCCGGCCGTCTTTGTGGTGAGCCCCAAACGGTGGCCGGGCGCCGCCGCCGAGCTTCACTTTCCCTTCTACGTGCGGTTATATAAGACCATGAAGATCGTCGTGGGCCGGGTCTCCGACTTTGAGAACGGGATGCGGGAGATCGTCGACGTCAACGGCAAGTCCGTCGGGGTCTTCCGCATCGACGACCGGTTCTACGCGCTGCGTAACCGCTGCCCGCACCAGTTCGGCCCGCTCTGCGCGGGCGAGCTCGCGCCCCGGGCGGTCTCCAGCGGACCCGGTGACATGCGGCTGGACTCCGGGCCG
>DASWUW010001088.1:0-7390 GCA_036406335.1 Trebonia sp. | reverse complement strand
CTGCCTGCGCGGGGCCGGGGCCGGGAACGAGCCCGCCGCCGGGGCCGAGTACGTGTTCCGGCGCCGGGCGCGCACCACCCGGATGCTCGAGTCCGCCCGGGTGAACCTGCGCAACAGCCAGACCAGCGACCCGGTCCAGGTCCGGGCGCGCAACGGCTACCTGCGCGGCCTGGACCGGCTCAGCCCGGCCGGCCCGCCGATGCAGGAGTGGCTGCTCGCCCACGACCCGGTCAGCGCCGCGGGACAGTCGCCCGCCGAGTTCGAGCAGAACCTGGCCGTCGCGGGCCATCCGCTGGTCCGGCCCCAGGCCCGGCAGGCCTACGACCTGTGGCGTTCCGCGCTGACGGTCGAGCACCGGGCCGGGGGCTGGCTGGGCGAGCGCCAGGGCTACGCCGAGTTTCTCCGCGGCCGGCTGCACCCGGCCGCCGCAAGCACACCCGCCGTGGCCGTCAGCTGCGACGGGGTGCCGGCGCGGCAGGTCGGCGGGCCGCCGCAAGACGGTGCGCCGGCAGTGCTGCACCTGCACGGCGGCGGCTACGTGATGGGCTCCGCCGAGCTGGGGGTGCCGCTAGCCGGACGGCTGGCGGAGGCGGCCGGCGGCTGGGCCCTGGTTCCCGACTACCGCCTCGCCCCCGAGCACCCGTTCCCGGCCGCGCTGGACGACGCGCTGACCGCCTACCGCTGGCTGGCCCGCGAGTACCCGCGGGCCCCGGTGCTGCTCAGCGGCGAGGACGCGGGCGGCGGGCTGGCCCTCAGCCTGGCTCTGGCCGTACGCGACTCCGGCGGCCCGGCGCTGCGGATGCCCGCGGGAATCGGTGTCGTCTCGCCCTTCTGCGACCTGGCCTTGTCGCCCGGGCAGCTGGGCCCCGCGGCCGACACCGATCCGTGGCTCAGCCGCATCGCCCTGGTCCGGCTCGCCGCCTGCTACATCCAGGACGCCGACCCGGGCCAGGCCCTGGTGTCGCCGGCGCGGGCGGACCTGTCCGGCCTGCCGCCGCTGCTGATCCAGGCAGCCGAGCCCGAGGCGCTGTTCCCCAGCGCGCAGCGGCTGGCGAAGGCGGCCCGCGACGCCGGCGTGCCGGTCACCTTCCGCCCGGTCGCCGACAGCGTCCATTCCTTCGTACTGTTCGATTTCCTGCCCGAGGCCAGTCTCGCGGTGGCTGAGTTCGCCGCGTTCGCCCGGGCTGTGCTGGGATAGGCACATGGACCGGTCACCGGAAGTGGAGCAGCTGGCCGTCGCGTGGCTGGCTGGTATGAAGGCAGGCGACCCGGTCGCGGTGGCCGGCCTGTTCACCGCGAGCGAGGCGACCACGGTCATCGGCAACGGGGCGGACCAGTGGTTCACCGGCGACGCGTACACCCGCAAGCGCCTGGACGACAGCATCGGCGAGAACGGCGGGATTCCGTTCGAGCCCGGTTCGCCGGCCGGCTGGGCCCGGGGTGACACCGGCTGGTTCGCCGACCAGGTGACCATCGTCTTCCCGGCCCGGACCATTCCGCTGCGGATGACCGGCGTTGCCGTCCGTGAGCAGGGCACGTGGCGGCTGGTCCAGCTGCACGTGTCCGCCGCCGTCTCTGACGAGGACCTGCTGGCCGGCTAAAGGTGCGCCGGAACGCGAAAGCCACCGTTCGTTCGGACGAGTGAGGGGGGCCGAACGAACGGTGGCTTTACCGGTTGATCAGAGGCTGATCAGCGTCAGATTGCGCGAACGTGCTCGGCCTGCGGGCCTTTCTGGCCCTGCGTAATGTCGAACTCGACCCGCTGGTTTTCGTCCAGGCTACGGTAGCCGCTGGACTCGATCGCGGAGAAGTGGACGAAAACGTCCTGTCCTCCGTCATCGACGCTGATGAACCCGAAGCCCTTGTCCGAGTTGAACCACTTGACTGTTCCCTGCGCCACGCGCATTTCTCCTTGCGTACATTGAGCCCCGCACCGCGCGGAAGCCCGGCAGTAGATCCGCGAGCGCGTCATGAAGCACATACACAGAATCCGCCACCCAAAGTCTACAACTACCTCAGGACCGGAGCATTTCTTTCGTATCTGCCTGCACTAATCTCCCGGCTGGCAAACGGTCCGGTACCCGGCCATACTTGGACAGGAGGCGGCTGCGGCCCGGCCCGGCGCCCGCATCCGGCCGGGTATCGACCGCACCGCCCGGGGTGTTATACGGCCGGGGCCGAATCCGGCGGCCGCGGCGGGCGGCCGCGACCCGCATCCAATCTGAGGAGCGCATCATGGCGACCGAGAAGGCGATTCTGGCCGGCGGCTGTTTCTGGGGCCTGCAGGAGCTCATCCGCAATCGCCCGGGCGTGATCTCGACCCGGGTCGGTTACACCGGCGGCGACGTGCCCGACGCGACCTACCGGAACCACGCGGGCCACGCCGAGGCGATGGAAATCATCTTCGACCCGGAGAAGCTGTCCTACCGGGACCTGCTGGAGTTCTTCTTCCAGGTGCACGACCCGAGCACGCTGGACCGGCAGGGCAACGACATCGGATCCAGCTACCGCTCGGCCATTTTCTACCTCAGCGACGAGCAGAAGCGCGTCGCCGAGGACACGATCGCCGACGTCGACGCCTCCGGCCTGTGGCCGGGCAAGGTAGTCACCGAGGTGACCGCGGCCGGGCCGTTCTGGGAGGCCGAGCCGGAGCACCAGGACTACCTGCAGAACTACCCCGAGGGGTACACCTGCCACTTCGTCCGCCCCGGGTGGAAGCTGCCGCACCGCGCGAACAGCACCGCGTCCTAACGGGGACCGGCCTCAGGCGCCCCTGAGGCCGCCGATGCCCAGTGACCCGTCGCCGCCCGGCCCGGTGCCGTTCTCGGCCTGACTGACGTAGGCGGCGGGGTCCTTGTCCACCGGCTTGACCCCGGTCACGTTCCGCGCCTCGTAGGCGGTGAAGGCGACCGCCAGGTCGTGGCGCTGCTGCAGCCCGGCCAGGCGGCGGAACTCGGTCAGGCCCTCACGCTCCTCTTCCCCCATATGGTCGCTGTTGGCCTCGTTGGCCGCTGCGACCGCCGCGTACCAGGCGTCACTGGCCACCGGGTGCCGGGCGACCGCCTCGACCGCGTCGCGGATCTCGTTGTGGTCGGCGATGGCGTCCAGCGTCTCGTCTTCGACCTGGGCCTTGCGCTGCCCGGCGATCCCGACGCGGAGCAGCACGGGGTAGAAGATCGCCTCTTCCGCCGCCGCGTGCACCTCGAGGAACGCGGCCAGCCGCCTCCATACGGCGGTCAGTGCGTCGGTATTCGACCGGTCGATCTGCTCCACGATCGAGAACAGCCTCCGCTGCTCGTGGTGATCGTCAAGGATCAGCTGGGTGATGTCCAACAACCCTCCCTGGGCGAAACGGCGGCACGCTAGCGCCGGGCAAGCCACCATGCTATGCCCGGCCTCGCGCGGCGCGGCCACAGGTGGCCAGGTCACCGTGAGCGCGGATACGCGAACCGGGCGTGACGAATGGCCAATTGTTGCTGATTGAGTATCTGGAGGCAGCGAAGTGCGCGAAGGCTACGAGTACGGGATCCTCGGGGTGGGCGAGATCGGCACGGCGATCGTCACCGGGCTGTGCGCGAACACGGAAAACCCTCCGCCGGTGCTGCTCTCACCGCGCAATGCGGAGAAAGCCGCGGCGCTGGCCGCGCGCTTTCCCTCGGTGGCGGTGGCACCGGACAATCAGGCACTGGTCGACCGCAGTTCGGTCATCGTGCTGGCGGTCCGTCCCGCGGATGCACCGGCGGTGCTCGGCGGGCTGAGCTTCCGGGCCGGTCACGCGGTCATCAGCCTGCTGGCCGGGGTCTCCGGGGCCGAGCTGGGCCCGCTGGTCGCGCCGGCCCGCGATATCGCCCGGGCCATCCCGCTGCCGCCGGTCGCCCGCCGTACCGGGATCACCCCGGTCTACCCGGGCACCGCGGCGGCCCGCGCGCTCTTCGCCCGGCTGGGCGGAACGGTCGACGTGGCCGACGCCCGGGCCTTCGAGGCCATGTCCGTGGCGACCGGCACCGTCGCCGCCCACCTGCGCTCGGTGGCCGTGATCAGCGACTGGCTAAGCGAGCAAGGAGTCGAACGGGAGCAGGCTGCGCGCTACGTCCGCTCGGTCTTTTCCGGCCTGGCCGGCGACCTGGACAGCCAGGCCGGCCTGGACGATCTCGTCCGGGCGCACGCCACGCCGGGCGGCATCAACGAGCGGTTCAGCGCCCTGCTCGGCGACGCGGGCCTGTTCCGCACCCTGCGCCGGTCGCTGGAAACCGTCTACCAGGGGCTGGCCGCCCGCACCGGGAAAAGCTGACGCGGCCGGCCGCGGGCTCAGCGGGCGCGGACAATCAGTTCCCCGATCTCGTTGAACCCGGCCCCGCCGTCGGCCAGCGAAACATAGGTCGGAGCATCGACGCCGGGCCCGGAAAGCGTCCGCAGCGCACTGCGGACTCCGAAGGTGGCAGCGAACACGCCCGGTTCGAACAGCGGGACGTCGTTGATACTGTCCCCGATCGTGACCACCTGGGTGCCTGGTCTGATGTCGTGGTCTATGTACTGGCTCAGCGCCAGCAGGGGGCCGGTTTGCTTGTTCAGCGACGACCGCGACAGATGATGGTGCACGGTGCTGAACGTGTGACTCAGCCCGTACTCGTCCGCGATGCGGGCCACCGTCTCCGGATCGATATCGTCCCCCACTTCCACCGTCCGGTCGCTGATCCGGGCGTGATTGTCGGCTCCGGGCTTAGCCGCCGGATACGCCGCCAGAACCGCTTGCAAGCCCTCTTCCAGCCGGGCGGCGGTAGGGGCACCGTCATCGAGCAGGCTCTCGTCGAGGATGATGGGTGACACCTCGCCTTCGCCCGCCAGGATGAGGACGGCCCCGTTCTCCGCCACGACGCCGCAGATTCCGGGGAGATAACTGGCCAGCGCCGCCCCCCAGCCGGCCGAGCGGCCGGTGACCAGTACCACCTTGCGGCCGCCGTCCCGCAGGCGCTCGAACATGGCCAGGGTCGACGGCGCGATGCGGCCGCCGATGGTCACCGTGCCGTCCACGTCGGTCGCTACGGCTTTGACGGCGGTCAGCTTTTGCCGGGGCGCGTTCCAGATCGGCAGCGGTTCGTCGCTGGGCCAGACCGCGGCCCGGATCTCGTCGGCGCACCGTTCCACGTGCTCTACGCAGGCGTTCAGGGTCACGTGCGAGTGATCACGGGGACGGAACTCAGTGACATCGGTGACCAGGTAGTCGAAGAGCGAACCCGGCATGACCGTATAGTGCGGGTCCGCGATCATTTTCGATATTTCTCGGGGATCCCGGCACACCTTGTAAGATTCGCCGGCTGCGATAACGGTGAAATCTAGCGCGTCACCCGATCTGGATCTTCTGCTCTGCAAGGCATCCAGCTCTTTGACGATCTGCGGGAACACGACGTCGCCGGTGACGCCGAATGCCTCGACGCCGAAAAGTATCTTGTCCACCTGGCCGATATCGGCCCCGCCGGCTCCGGTGTGCAGGTATTCGATCCACTCGCCGAAGTGGATGCTCCGGGTGTCCGCGCCCATGCTGATGAGCTCATTCGCCATCCGGGACGGCTCGTCGTCCACCAGCAGCATCCCGGTCCGGCTGATCACCACTAGGCGCAGTGACTGCAGGAGGCGGTGATCGGTGTCCGCGATGCTTCTGAACGCCTGCAGCAGCACCCGGCTGTACTCGGATACCACGATGGTGTCGCCGAATGCGATGTGCTTGGCCAGGCGCGTGGCCACCGCGCCGTGTGCGTCGGCGACCACCTGATTGAAGAAGGCCCGCAGGTAGGCGTTGATGTAGTCGGTGCGCTTCTTCGGAGTCGAGATGAGCTCAGCGACCAGCAGTTCCCGGTCGAGGTAGGTGAACTGAGCGAACTCGACCATGTTCCCCCGATGCTGTACCTGAAGTTCCCGCGTCCGCTCGAGCAGCTTGTCCGTCGTGATGTCGGGATAGTTTTCCAGGTAGACACAGAGATCGTCTTTGACCGCGACCAGCGCCTGGCCGGTGGACAGAGAGGCGACCGGCAGGAAGCCGAGCCGGTCGTGCACGATCGTGGTGAGCTGGTGGAGCGCTTCATCGGTCAGGTCCGGGCTGGCCAGCACGCCGTTCCATTTGTTGAGCAGCAGCCACAGGTCGGAGGACTCGTGGTTCCAGGCCCCGACGACCAGCGGGACGGGAACCGTTTCGATTCCGGTGGGATTGGCCGCCCGCTGTGCTTCGTCCAGGCAGGCGGCCGACGAGTCGGAATGGGGCGTGATGATGAAGATGGCGACCTTGCTGTCCCGCAGCGCCCGCAGTTCGTTGAGGTGCCAGCTGCCGCTGCCCATACTGTCCACGAACCGCCACACCCGGATGCCGTCGCGCCGCAGGCGCCCGGCGACCTTGTCGGCCACGCGGCGGTCTTCGAGGGCGAAGCTGATGAACACCTCATGCGGCGGGGTTCCCGGCGGCATCCGCTCCTGCCTTCCCACTCGCGTGCTTTCGGCGGGCCCGCGGCCAGCCGGTAGGCTAGGGCGGTGCCGCGCACTTCAGCGTCTAGCGTATCCGCGAGTCGGGTCGAGCGGGCGGTGACCGCCGAGCGGTGCGCGGCTCAGCTGCTCAGCGGCAGCCCGCTGGGCAGCCCGGAAGAAGTGACCCGGCGGCTGCTGGCGGTGCAGGCGCAGGACCCGCGGGGGGCACGGCTCACGATCCGGGCCCGCTCGGCCGGACTGTTCGCGTCGGATGTCGACGCGGCCCTGGCCCGCCGCTCGCTGATCGTCAGCTGGCTGAACCGCGGCACCCTGCACCTGGTGCGGCCCGAGGACTACTGGTGGCTGCACCCGCTGACCACCCCGCAGCTGAGCACCGGCAACTCCCGCCGTCTGGCGCAGGAGGGCGTGCCGCCGGACGACGCGGAGCGGGGAGTGACCGCGGTGCGGTCCGCGCTGACCGCGGACGGGCCGCTGACCCGGTCCCAGCTGGGGACGAAGGTGGCCGCGGCCGGGGTGCGCACCGCGGGCCAGGCGCTGGTGCACCTCCTGGCGCTGGCCAGCAACCGGGGCCTGATCGTGCGCGGCCCGCTGGTGGGGCGCGACCAGGCGTTCGCGCTGACCAGGGACTGGCTGGGCCCGCCGCCGCCGGCGCTGGAGCGCGAGGCCGCGCTCGGGGAGCTGGCCCGGCGCTACCTGGCCGGGCACGCCCCGGCGGCCGACGCCGACCTGGCCAAGTGGGCGGGCATCGGGCTGCGGGAGGCCCGGCTCGGGCTGGCCCGGTGCGGCGCCGTGCCGCGGGCGGACGGCCTGGCCGAGCTGCCCGGGACTCCGCCGGCCGGGCCGGCCGCGCTGCCGCCGCCGCTGCTGCTGGGCGCCTTCGACCCGCTGCTGCTGGGCTGGGCGTCCCGGGATCCCG
>DASWUW010001087.1:0-3749 GCA_036406335.1 Trebonia sp. | reverse complement strand
GTCCCGGCGGCAAGCCGGGGCGGGCCCGTAAGTCGAAGCGGCAGCGGCGGCAAGAGTTCGACAATATGCAGGCCCCGTCGATCGGCGGCGTGTCGGTTCCGCGCGGCAACGGTCAGGCGATCCGGCTGTCTCGCGGTGCGTCCCTCGCTGACTTCGCGGACAAGATCGGCGCCAACCCGGCCAGCCTGGTACAGGTGCTCTTCCACCTGGGCGAGATGGTCACCGCGACCCAGTCGGTGAACGACGAGACCCTGCAGCTGCTCGGAGCCGAGCTGAACTACGTCGTCCAGGTCGTGTCCCCCGAGGAGGAGGACCGCGAGCTGCTCGAGACGTTCAGCATCGAGTTCGGCGACGACGAGGGCGGCGAGGAAGACCTGGTCGCCCGGCCGCCGGTGGTCACCGTCATGGGTCACGTCGACCACGGCAAGACCAAGCTCCTGGACGCGATCCGGCACGCCAACGTGGCCTCGAAAGAGGCGGGCGGCATCACCCAGCACATCGGTGCCTACCAGGTGACCGCCCAGGTCGACGGTGACGAGCGCATGATCACCTTCATCGACACCCCGGGCCACGAGGCGTTCACCGCCATGCGGGCCCGCGGCGCGCAGACCACCGACCTCGCGGTCCTGGTCGTCGCGGCCGACGACGGCGTGAAGCCGCAGACCACCGAGGCGCTGAACCACGCGCAGGCGGCCGGCGTGCCGATCGTGGTGGCGGTGAACAAGATCGACAAGGAGGGCGCCGACCCGTCCCGGGTGCGGGCCCAGCTCACCGAGTACGGCCTGGTCGCCGAGGAGTTCGGCGGCGACACCCAGTTCGTGGACGTGTCCGCGACCAAGGGGATAGGCCTCGACAGCCTGCTCGAGGCGATCGTGCTCACCGCTGACGCCTCGCTCGACCTGCGGGCCAACCCGCACCAGGACGCGCAGGGCGTCGCGATCGAGGCTCAGCTGGACAAGGGCCGCGGCCCGGTGGCGACCGTGCTCGTACAGCGCGGCACGCTGCACGTCGGTGACTCGATCGTGGCGGGCGAGGCCTACGGCCGCGTCCGGGCCATGCTCGACGAGGACGGCCAGCAGCTATCCGAGGCGCCTCCGTCGCGCCCGGTGCAGGTGCTCGGCCTGACCGCGGTGCCCAAGGCGGGCGACAACTTCCTCGTCGTCACCGACGACCGGATGGCCCGGCAGATCGCCGAGCGCCGGGAGGCGCGCGAGCGGACGGCCCAGTTCGCCTCCCGCCGCCGCCGGGTCACGCTCGAGGACCTCGACTCGGTCCTGAAGGCGGGCGAGCGCGAGGAGCTGCTGCTTATCATCAAGGGCGACGTGTCCGGATCGGTGGAAGCCCTCGAGGACGCGCTGCTCAAGCTGGACGTGGGCGAGGACGTCCAGCTCCGGGTCATCGGCCGCGGCGTCGGCGCGATTACCCAGGACGACGTGAACCTGGCGATCGCCTCGGACGCGGTGATCATCGGCTTCAACGTCCGTCCGGCCGGCCGGGCGGGTGAGCTGGCGCAGCGCGAGGGCGTCGACATCCGCTACTACTCGATCATCTACCAGGCGATCGAAGAGGTCGAGGCCGCGCTCAAGGGCATGCTCAAGCCCGAGTTCGAGGAGGCCAAGCTGGGCACGGCCGAGGTCCGCGAGCTCTTCAAGGTGCCGAAGATCGGCACCGTCGCGGGCTCCCTCGTCCGCTCCGGGACGATCACCCGCAACAGCAAGGCGCGGATCATCCGGGACGGCGTGGTCATCTCCGACAACCTCACGGTCGAGTCGCTGCGCCGGTTCAAGGATGACGCGACCGAGGTCCGCGAGGGCTACGAGTGCGGTATCGGCGTCGGCTACAACGACATCAGGATCGACGACGTCATCGAGACGTTCGAGATGCGGGAGAAGCCCAGGGTTTAGCCGGCCTGATCGCAAAAACCGCGATCTTACCAGGCCAGCCAAACCCTCTGTCTCCCCCGGGGAAGCGACCCCCCGTACTCCCCGATGCGCGTCCGGCCGGCAGAAATCGCCGGCCGGACGCGCAGGGGAGCGGGGACAGCGGTCCCGGTATTGGCCCGGGGGAAGCCACCCCGGTATTAGCCCGGGAAAGCAACCCCGGCATCCCTTAGACGGAGGACATGTACGTAGCCGCGCTTACCCTCGACGTGCTGCTGGGTGACGTCCACTCGCTTAAGCAGAAGCGGGCCGTCGTCCGGCCGCTCGTCGCCGAACTGCGCCGCCGTTACCCCGGTGTCGCGGTCGCCGAGACGGGTCACCTCGACCTGCATCGGCGCGCCGAAATCGGGGTAGCGGTGGTGTCTGACACTGCCGGGAACGCCAGCCAGGTGCTCGACGATTGCGAGCGGCTGGTGGCTTCCCGGCCCGAGATCGAGCTGCTGTCGGCGAGACAGCGGCTGTACAGCGAAGAGGACTGACCGACCATGGACGACGCTCGCACCAGACGCCTCGCGGAACGGATCTCCAAGATCGTCGCCGAGCTGCTCGAGCGCCGGATCAAGGACCCCAGGCTGGGTTTCGTGACCGTGACCGAGGCGCGGCTGACCAACGACCTGCGGGAAGCCAAGGTCTTCTACACGGTGCTCGGCTCCGCTGAGGAGCGCGAGGAGACCGCGGTCGCGCTGCGCAGCGCGACCGGCATCATCCGCTCGGAGGTAGGCCGGCTGACCGGTCTGCGGCATACTCCCTCCCTGGAGTTCATCGCCGACGTACTGCCGGAGGACGCCCAGCGGATCGACGAGCTGGTGGCGGCCGCCCGCCAGCGAGACGAGGAACTGGCCCGGGCCAGGGAAGGCGCCCAGTGGGCGGGCGACCCCGACCCGTACAAGAAGCCAGCCGAGGACGACTGGGACAAGGACGGCGAGGACGACGAGGACGAGTCACAGGACTAGCCGCTGATGACATCTCCGCACCGTCCCGGGCCGGCCGGCGAGCGCCGGTGAGTGCCCGCGCGAAGCCTGGCGCCTGGCCGTCCGGCCTGGTCATCGTGGACAAGCCCGGCGGCCTGACTTCGCACGACGTCGTCGCGCGGGTCCGCCGCCTGGCCGGTACCCGCCGGGTGGGCCACGCGGGCACGCTGGACCCGATGGCGACCGGCGTGCTCGTGGTCGGCGTGGAGAAGGCGACGCGCCTGCTCGGCTATCTCTCGCTGACCGAGAAGACCTACCTGGCGACCATCCGCCTCGGCCAGTCCACCAGCACCGATGACGCCGAGGGGCAGCCCGCCGGGGGCAGCCCGGCCAGCGCGGTCCCCCGCCCGGCGGTCGACGCGGAGATCGCCCGGCTGACCGGCGAGATCATGCAGGTTCCGCCGGGCGTAAGCGCGATCAAGGTGAACGGCCAGCGGGCCTACAAGCTGACCCGGGCGGGCGCCGCCCCGGAGCTGGCCGCCCGCCCCGTCACGGTCTACGAGTTCACCGTCGGCGGCGTCCGCCCCGCGGGCGACTACCTCGACCTCGACGCCACGATCCGCTGCTCCAGCGGCACGTACATCCGCGCGCTGGCCCGCGACCTGGGCGCCGCCCTGGGCACCGGCGGCCACCTGACCGCCCTGCGCCGGGCCGCCGTGGGCCCGTACACCCTTAGCCAGGCGCACCCGCTCAAGGAGCTGGAAAACCAGGAGCGGCCCGCGGGACAGCCCGGGTGGGTGATACCGCTCGCCGCCGCCGCCGCGGCCGCGTTCCCGCGGCTCGACCTGACTGCGCCGGAGGCCCGGCGCCTGGCCCAGGGGGCCCGGTTGCCGCTCAG
>DASWUW010001086.1:0-3184 GCA_036406335.1 Trebonia sp. | reverse complement strand
CGGCGTCGATCCCGGCCCAGGCCAGCAGTTCAGTGGGCGAGCCGGAGCCGGGCATCCCGGTGACGGCGAGCCGGGTGAAGCGCAGGTTCTGCTCCCCGCACTCGAGCAGCGCGTCGGCGACCGCCGCGCCGAGGCCGCCCTCGGGGTGGTGGTCCTCGGCGGTGACGATGCGCCCGCCGGTGGCCTTAGCCGCGGCGGCCAGCGTCTCGGTATCGATCGGCTTGACCGAGTAGAGGTCGATGACCCGGGCGGCGATGCCCTCGTGGGCGAGCGTGTCCGCCGCCTTCAGCGCCTCGTGCAGGGTGACGCCGGCGCCGACCAGCGTCACCTGGTCGTGGTCGGAGGAGCGCAGCACCTTGGACTTGCCGAGGGGGAAGGTCGTCCCGGCCGGGTACAGGCCCGGGTAGGAACCGCGGGTGGTGCGCAGGTAGCTGATGCCGCCGGTGCCGGCCATCGCGTCCACCAGGGCGGCGGTGCTGGTGCCGTCGGCCGGGTAGAGCACGGTGGAGCCGTGCACGGCCCGCATCATGGCCAGGTCCTCCAGGGCCATCTGGGACGGCCCGTCGGCGCCGATCTCCACCCCGGAGTGCGAGCCGACCAGCCGCAGGTGCACGCCGGAGACGGCGCCCATCCGGATGAAGTCGTAGGCCCGGGTCAGGAACGCGGCGAACGTGGAGGCGTAGGCCTTGTACCCGCGGACCGCGAGCCCGGTGGCGGCGGCGATCATCTGCTGCTCGGCGATGAACATCTCGAAGTAGCGGTCGGGGAAGGCGCGGGCGAACTCGGTGGCGTAGGTCGAGTTGCTGACCTCGCCGTCCAGCGCCACGACCTTCTCGTCCCGCGCGCCCAGCGCGACCAGCGCGTCGCCGTAGGCCTTACGGGTGGCGACCTTCTCGCCCACCTTGTACTCGGGCACCTTCTCGTCCGGCGGCGGGTTGTCGCCCTGGGTGGGCAGCGTGTTCGGCTTCTCCGGATCCGGGCCGGGCTCGGCCGCGGTCGGGAGCGGCCCGCGGACCCGCAGCTCGCGGACGCCGCCGAGTTCGGCGACAGCCCGGTCGGCCATGTCCGGCGGGAACGGCTTGCCGTGCCAGTCGGGGCTGTCCTCCACCTCGGAGAAGCCCTTTCCCTTGATCGTCTGGGCGATGATCACCGTCGGCTGCGGTCCGGCCAGGCTCCCGGCCGCGTCGGCCAGCGCCGCGTCGATGGCTTCCAGGTCGTGCCCGTCGATGACCAGCACCCGGGCGCCGAAGCCCTCCGCCCGCTTGGCGTAGGCGTCCACGTCCCAGCCCAGGTCGGTGGCGCCCCGCTGGCCGAGCCGGTTGACGTCGACGATCGCGATCAGGTTGGACAGCCGGTAGAAGCTGGCCTTGTCCAGGGCCTCCCAGATGGAGCCTTCGGCCAGCTCGCTGTCCCCGCACAGCACCCAGGTCCGGTAGGGCAGCCGGTCCAGGTACTTCCCGGCGAGGGCCACCCCTACCCCGTCGGGCAGCCCCTGGCCGAGCGAGCCGGTGGCGACGTCGACCCAGGGCAGGATCGGGGTCGGGTGGCCCTCCAGCCGCTGCCCGAAGCGCCGGTAGCCGTTGAGCAGCTCATCCTCGGAGACCACGCCGACGGCGCGGAAGATCGAGTAGATCAGCGGGGAGGCGTGCCCCTTGGAGAAAATCAGGTGGTCGTTGAGATCCGAGCGGGGCTCGTCCCAGTCGTAGTGCAGATGCCGGCTGACCAGCACGGCGAGCAGGTCGGCGGCCGACATGCTCGAGGTGGGATGGCCCGACCCGGCGCTCGTAGAGCTGCGGATGGAGTCGACCCGCAGCTGAGCGGCTAGATCCGCCGCCACGTCGAGGGATACGTCGCTGGAAATCCCTGCAGTGCTCATAGCCGCCCCCTGTCCATCCGACGGCGTTCTATGCACCCCTAAACCCCGGTTTCGCCCGTTGCGGCGCCTGGTTCGCCGGTCAGGGTTTGCGGGCCACGCCTCCGTAGCAGTTGACCTCGGACGGCAGCGGGCTCGGTTCCTGCCGGTCCGGCCGCCACTCGGACACCAGCACGACGCCCGGCGGTACCAGCTCCAGGCCGGTGAAGGCCAGCGCGCCGAAGTCGTCGGAGTCACGCGGCTGCAACTGGCTCCCGGACGACTTGTAGGTGCGGGTGCCCTCGGTCGCCGCCTGCGCCCATACCACGCTGGGAGTCACGATGACAGACCAGCCTGCCGCCGGCCCGCGCCCCCCTGTGCGCGGTGCTTGAAGCAGCGCGTCGCTGCCGGGTTTAGAGCGCGCTTAGCTCGCTGATGGCGCTGGCGAGCAGGTCGGGGTGCTCGGAGGTGGTCAGATGGCCGCCGGGGAACATTCGCACGTCGATCCCGTAGCGGCCGAGGCGCGCCCTGGTCGCGGCGATCTGCCTGGGCTCGAACGGGTCTTGCTCGCTTCCTGCGATGCAGTAACGGACCGAGTCGCGAGTGAGGAGGTAAAGGCGTTCCAGGTCCCAGCGGTTACTGTTGCGCTGGTGCTCGTCGACGAAGCCGGCGGCGTGGTGCCCGAAGTGGGCCCCGCGGCGCCGGGTGATGGCGTCGGACATCTCGTCGATCTCCCGCCGGGATACCTGGTAATCCTTCGAGTACATCTGGGCGGAGCGCAGGATGGCGGCGAACGCCGTTCGTGAGTGCTGGGCCAGGAACAGGCCTATCCGCCCGGCCTGGCTCTTCATCAGTGGGGTGGTCTGCCACGGGTGGGAGTGGCTGTCGGCGAAAAGGCCGCCGTTGACGATCAGCACCGCCTCGATCCGGGTGCGGCCGGGCTGGCCTGCCGCGGCCCGGTCGGCCTGGCGGGCGAGGAGTTCGAGGAGGACCAGCGAGGAGTAGTCGAAGGAGACGACGAACGTCGACATGATGCCGTGGGCTTCCCACTGGGCCTGGACCAGGTCGGCCCGCTCGAGCGTCGAGTACCTGTAGTTCCGGGGCTTGTCGGAGTCGCCTTGGCCGACGTACTCGACGAACAATCGTGGCGTAACGCCGGACCCGAGGATCTCGTTGACCCGGGAGTAGCCGTAGGAGCCGTCGGGGAAGCCGGGCAGGAACGTCGTCCAGCGGGCCGCCGTCCCCGGGATGACTCGCTCGAAGACGCGCAGGCGGCCGGCCGGGGCGGCCGCGTCGTCAGCAAGGATCCGTCCGGCGGCCGGGTCGTAGGGG
>DASWUW010001085.1:0-4863 GCA_036406335.1 Trebonia sp. | reverse complement strand
GGTAGCGGCGGACCAGCTCGGGATGGTGCTCGTTCAGCCAGCGCAGGTACCAGTCGCGGGTGCCCGGCCGCAGGTGCAAGATGATCGGGGTGACGTGGACCGCGCCGCTGGCGGCGATCCGGCGCACGGCCGCGTCCAGCTGCTCGGGGGAGTCGGACAGGAACGGCACGATCGGCCCCATCAGCACGCCGCAGCGCAGCCCGGCGTCGTTGAGGGCGGCGCACGCCTCCAGCCGGCGCTGCGGCGCGGGCGCGCCCGGCTCGATGGCGCGCCACAGGTCCGTGTCCATGAACGCCGCCGAGACGTTCAGCCCGACGTCGGTCACCTCGGCCGCCGCCAGCAGCAGGTCGAGGTCGCGCATGATCAGCGTCCCCTTGGTCAGGATGGAGAACGGGTTGGCCGCGTCGCGCAGCGCCGCGATGATTCCCCGCATCAGCTGGTAGCGGCCTTCCGCCCGCTGGTAGCAGTCCACGTTGGTCCCCATCGCGATGTGCTCGCCGGCCCAGCCGGGCGCGGCCAGCTTCGCCCGCAGCAACTGGGGCGCGTTGACCTTCACCACGATCTTGGTATCGAAGTCGCGCCCCGCGTCCAGGTCCAGGTAGGTGTGGCTGTTACGGGCGAAGCAGTTATGCGACACGACCCCGTTGGCGATGAAGTCGCCGGTCCCGGTGGTGATGTCATACATCGGCAGCTCGAGGCCCAGCGGCTCGACCGAGGTGACCCGGAGCTTCGCGTCGCTCTCGATCGTGACGCCCTCGATCGACCGCTTCCGGGTGATCGCCGGGTCCGTGGCGTGGAAGAACCGCATGACTTCTTGGAGGCCGCCGCGTATGCGGACTGCGACGGGACCGTTCGGTTTGCCGCTTGGTTCGAGAACGTGGTCGAAGCCGAGTTCCTTCAGCGCCCTGGTGGTCCACTGAATGATCTCGGGATCGGTGTCGGACACCCGCCAGACACCCTGGCTGTGGCTGCCCCCGGCGTCGAAGATGCCGGCCAGGAAGCCGCGCATCCAGTCGTGGCCGGGGAACCGGGGCCATCTGATCTGTCGCTCGATGCTTTCGAAACTGCTGCGGGAACCGGTGCTGATGGCTCGCATGGGAAGCCGGGACCCGTGCCCTCCCGCAAAATCAGACTCTGTCGTCAGGACAGCGAACGGGCCGAGGTATTGATTTGTGCGCCGCAGCGCCTCGACATCTGTCAGTGCAAGACGGAAGCCATGGTTCACCTTGCCGGTACGAGGGTGCACGTACCGGCCCAGGCGGGCGTCGCCGCGGATCATCCCGCACAGGTATCCGCGCTGGTAGAACACCGACTTTTTGGGTGGCTCGGCGAACCCGCCGAATCCCGTCAGCTTGTTGTCGGTAGTCAGGAACGGACGCTGGTCTGGTCCTTGATCGGCCCCGGTGACGTGTTTCCAGCCGCGGTCGGACAGGAACCGGTGGTCGCCGCTGGCAACTAGCTTGGTTCCGTCTTCGAGGGTGATCCGGTAAGCGGGCTTGACCGTGGACCAGTGGGCGAGCACTTTGGTGATCGCGTACCGGCGGTGGTTCCCTTCGCGCACGGTGCCGTAGACGGGGTCACCGGCTCGCAGATTGGCGATCGGCCGAGCTGTCCCGTTCGCCATCAGAACGGGAGTTTCCCCCTGTAGGCAGTAGGAGCAAGAATGAGAACAACCCCGGTAGGGATTGATTGTCCAGGTGAAAGGCACCTTCGAGGCCGCCGGGACGCGGGAGACGATCGACTTGGCCTGGACCTCGTAGAAGGTCAGGCCGCGGAACTCGGGGGTGTCGAAGGTCCGGGTCACCGCGCCGCGTTCGATCAGCGGGAGGGCGGCGTACCCGGGGCCGGCCCCGTCGCCTCCCCCGGTGTCGGGCGAGTCGAGCCGCAAGCTGTCCCAGCGCATGAAGGCGAGTGTAGAACCCGCGTTCGAGACAAGCAAA
Organism: Trebonia sp.; assembly: GCA_036406335.1. Lineage (GTDB taxonomy): Bacteria > Actinomycetota > Actinomycetes > Streptosporangiales > Streptosporangiaceae > Trebonia. Next base: position 2,923 of record DASWUW010001085.1, on the reverse strand, counting down.
CAGGTGTTCGGTTGACGCTCGGCCGAAGCGAGCCCCGTGACATTTTTATATCTGAGTGAATGCGTTGGGTGACCAGTGTTGGCTTGTTGTAAAAAGAGTCGGGTTCAAAATAAGAACGATTGGATAAAGCTCACCCCGTAGGGGATAGTAAGGGAAGTTCCCATCGGGTAGCGGGATCGCGGAGGTATGGCGCTATGGCGCTGTCAATGGATGAGCAGCGGATGCTCGCCGAGATAGAGCGGCGACTGGCCGCTGAGGACCCAGGTCTTGCCACCAGGCTGTCCTCTTTCCGGCGGCCCGGGCCGGCCGCCAGGCTCCGGACTACCCGGGGCAAGATCATCGGCTCGGTCTGTACCGTGGTCCTGCTCGCCGTTATCGGCCTGACGGTTTACGCGACGGTTCCTTTCCGCGGGCATACCTCGAAAACCACGCTCGGCCGGACGGCCACCGCGCAGCCGTCGACCAGCGCCCCGGTGCGCGGCGGGATCGCATCGAACACCTCGGCGCCCCAGGCTCCGGCTGTACGGTCCTCGGCCGCCCAGTCCTCGGCGGTGCAGTCGTCAGTGCCGCCGACCTCGGCGGCGCAGACCGCGGCGTCGGGAAGCGCGGCGTCGAGTAGCGCCGGCGGCTAGCCCGGTCGCGCCCGGCCGAAGCCGCGGGACAGGGCCCGGACGGCCACTTGGGCTAGGAGTCGCGCCAGAGCTGGATAAGGTACCGCTCGACGCCTTCCAGTTTGCGCTTTTCGCGCTGGAATTCGTCCGACAACGGGTCCCTGTGCTGGTTGAACAGCTCGGAGTACATCCGCACCACCGCCTCGCGGTAGCGCGCGTAGACCCGGACCTCGTAGTTGCCGACACCGCCGGAGAGCCGCAGCCCGGATACCGCCGGCCCGGCTGAGCCCATGTCGATGGAGAGCCGGCCGCGCAGGTACAGCCGCGCCTTGGCCTCATCGTCCCAGGCGTCGGGCAGCAGCGGCTGGCCGTCCCACTCCTCGAGGACCAGGCGGACGCCGACGTCCTGCTGCAGGGAGCCGATCCAGAGCTGCTCGCGGCTGGACGAGGCGAGGACCCCGATCGGTGCCAGCGGGCCGCCGGGCGCGTCCGGGTGCACCTCGGCGTCGTGAACGCGGAACATACGGCGGTCAGGGAAAACCGGCAGTACCAGCTGCAGCAGCCGGCGGCTGGTGCACTCCCCAGCGGGCACGTCCCACCTCACTCATCGGGCGTCTTCGGCGGATGCCGCGGAACGTTCAGGACCGGCGGGCGGCAAACCCCGGCATCGTGGCCAAATGTAGACCGATAGCACCCGCTCCGTTGGGCGAACGTGACCCTGTGTTCCGGGAAGGGTGAGGTCCGGGAAGGCTGTGTTCCGGGAAGGCTGTGTTCCGGGAAGGATGTGTTCCGGGAAGGATGTGTTCCGGGAAGGATGTGTTCCGGGAAGGATGTGTTCCGGGAAGGATGAGTTTTGGGAAGCCATGTGTTCCGGAAGAAAGGGACTTGAGTCATTAGCCATCTCAGGGTGTGACCTATTGACTACAGCGAGCAGCCATGTACTGTCATATTCGTACACACTCGCTGACCCCCAGGCGGTGCGCAATGCGTTCGGTTTCTGCTGCCCAGTATCGGCTACAGAAAGTATCTGAACGGTCACGTGAAGAGGCTGTGCGGGCCGCTACCCCGATAACGGTCTCCGTGGCGCCGTCGGTTCACCAATTCGGTGAACTGACGCCGACGGCCGTCGGTTCCGGGCGGCGGGCTATCGTCCTCGTGGTCTGCTGCTCAGCGCTGTTCATGGTCGGCCTGGACAATACGATCGTCAACGTCGGCCTGCCCGAAATCGGCAAGTCGCTGCACACCAGCGTGTCCGGGCTGCAGTGGACCGTGGCCGGCTACACCATCGTGCTGGCCAGCCTGCTGCTGTTCTCCGGCGCCGCGGCCGACCGGATTGGCCGGCGCACGATCTTCCAGGTCGGCCTGAGCCTGTTCACCCTCGGTTCCTGGCTCTGCAGCCTGGCCCCGTCGCTGTCCTGGCTCATCGCCTTCCGTGTCCTGCAGGGAGTCGGCGGCAGCATGCTCAACCCCGCCGCCCTCGGCATCATCACCAACGTGTTCAGTACCCCGAGGGACCGGGCCAAGGCGATCGGCGTGTGGGACGGGGTCTCGGGCCTGTCGATGGCGCTCGGGCCGGTGGTGGGCGGCATCCTGGTGGGCTCGGTCGGCTGGCGGGGCATCTTCTGGGCCAACATCCCGGTCGGCCTGGCCGCGATCTCGCTGACCGCGCTGCTGGTGCCCGACTCCAAGGCCGACCACGGCCGCCGGGCCGACCCGCTGGGGCAGGTGCTGGTGATCGTCATGCTCGCCTCGCTGGCCTACGCGATCATCCAGGGACCGTCGTCCGGCTGGTTCTCGCCCGAGATTTCCGGGTTCTTCCTGCTGTCGCTGTCCGCGCTCGGGCTCCTGCTGTGGTTCGAGCCGCGCCGGGCCGAGCCGCTGATCGACTTCCGGTTCTTCAAGTCGGTGCCGTTCAGCGCGGCCAACGCGACCGCCGTCTGCGCGATCGCGGCCAGCGCCGGGTTCCTGTTCCTGACGACCCTCTACCTGCAGGACGTGCGCGGGTTCAGTGCGCTGCGGGCCGGGCTGACCCTGCTGCCGATGCCGGTCATGATGGCGGTGTCTTCCCCCATTTCCGGGCGGATCGTGGCCCGCGGCGGTCCCCGCGTCCCGCTGGTGATCGCCGGCACGGCGCTCACCTTGTCGACCGCCGCGCTGTCGCAGCTAAGCGCGACCAGCGGCCCGCTGTTCCTGATCGTCACCTACGGCCTGTTCGGGTTTGGCGCGGGTATGGTGAACGTGCCGATCTCTAACGGCGTGATGTCGGGAGTGCCCCGGTCGCAGGCCGGGGTGGCGTCCGGGCTGAACTCCTC
>DASWUW010001084.1:0-3600 GCA_036406335.1 Trebonia sp. | reverse complement strand
GGAGTCGGCCCGGATCACGGCCCGGCTGGAGTCGGTGCTCACCACCTGGAAGGGCTTCGCGGCCCAGGCGCGGGAATCCGTCGCCGACAAGCTCGGGTCCTCCAGCGACGCCGAGGTGTTCGACTTCATCGTCAACGAGCTAGGCCTCGACTAATGAACGACAAATCCCGGCACTGCGGGCCGGCTTCCCTTGAGGTGAGATGAGTGAGCGAGGACGTAGACAAGCTCCGTTATTTCCTCAAGCGAGTCACGGCGAACCTGCACGAGACGCGCCAGCGGCTCCACGAGGTCGAGGCGGCCGCGGCCGAGCCGATCGCGATTATCGGGATGAGCTGCCGGTTCCCCGGCGGGGTGCGCTCGCCCGAAGACCTGTGGGCGCTGCTCGCGGCGGGAACCGACGCGATCTCCGGTTTCCCCCGGGACCGCGGCTGGGGTGACATCGACGGACTCGGCGGCTTCCTGTACGACGTGGCCGAGTTCGACCCCGAGTTCTTCGGCATCAGCCCGCGCGAGGCCGTGGCCATGGACCCGCAGCAGCGGCTGCTGCTCCAGGTCTCCTGGGAGGCGCTGGAACGGTCGGGCATCGACCCGCTGGCCCTGCGCGGCTCGTCTACCGGCGTGTTCGCCGGGGCCTCGCCGTCCGGCTACGGGTGGCTCTCCGGGCAGCCGGGGGAGCTCGACGGGAACCTGATGACCGGCAACGCGACCAGCGTGCTGTCCGGCCGGGTCGCCTACACGCTCGGGCTCGAGGGCCCGGCGGTGACCATCGACACCGCCTGCTCCTCCGCCCTGGTGGCCCTGCACCTGGCCAGTCAGGCGCTGCGGGCCGGGGAATGCTCGCTGGCCATGGTCGGCGGGGTCTTCGTGGCGGCCACTCCCGTGCTCTTCGCGGACTTCAGCCGCCAGCTCGGGCTGTCGCCGTCGGGACGCTGCCTGGCCTTCGGCGCGGGCGCCGACGGCATGGGGGTGGCTGAGGGCGCCGGGATCCTGGTGGCCGAGCGGCTGTCCGACGCCCGCCGCCACGGGCACCCGGTGCTCGCCGTGGTGCGCGGCAGCGCGGTCAACTCCGACGGCGCGAGCAACGGCCTGACCGCACCCAACGGCCCGTCGCAGCAGCGGGTGATCTGGGCCGCGCTGGCCAGCGCGGGGGTACGGGCGGACCAGGTGGACGTGGTCGAGGCGCACGGCACCGGCACCCCGCTGGGCGACCCGATCGAGGCCCAGGCGCTGCTGGCCACCTACGGCCAGGACCGGCCGGAGGGACGGCCGCTGTGGCTCGGCTCGGTCAAGTCCAACATCGGCCACGCCCAGCAGGCCGCGGGAGCGGCCGGGCTGATGAAGATGGTGCTGGCCCTCGGGCACCAGGAACTGCCGCGGACCCTGCACGTCGAGGAGCCGTCCGGGCACGTGGACTGGGCGGCGGGCGACGTCCGGCTGCTGTCCGAGCCGGCGCCCTGGCCGGCCGACGCCGAGCGGACCCGGCGGGCCGGCATCTCCGGCTTCGGCATGAGCGGCACCAACGTGCACGTCATCCTGGAAGAGGCCCCCGCGCCGGACGGGCCGCAGGCCGGCGACCGCGACGCGGCCGCCGCCTCCGGCGCCCGGCTGCTGGCGCCCGGCCCCGGGCCCGTCCCGTGGCTGATATCCGGGCGGACCGCGGGCGCCCTCGCGGCCCAGGCCGGGCGGCTGGCCCGGTGGGCGGCCGCGCGGCCCGGCCTCGACCCGGGCGCGGTGGCCCGGTCGCTCGCCGTCAGCCGGTCGTCGTTCGAGCACCGGGCGGTGGTCATCGGCGCCGGCGCCGGGGAACTGCTGGCCGGCCTGTCCGCGGCCGCGGCCGCGCAGCCGGCTCCCGGTGTGCTCACCGGAACCGCCGCCAGCGGCCGCGCCGGCGGCCAGGGACCCGGCCGGGTCGCGTTCGTCTTCGCCGGCCAGGGCGCCCAGTGGGACGGCATGGGGGCGGCACTCGCCGCCGCCAGCCCGGTCTTCGCCGCCCGGCTGGCCGAATGCGGCCAGGCGCTGCGCCCCTACACGAACTGGTCGCTGACCGACGTGATCGCCGGCCTGCCGGGCGCACCCGGCCAGCCCGGTACTCCCGGCCTGAACCGCGCCGACGTAGTGCAGCCCGCGCTGTGGGCGGTGATGGTCGCGCTGGCCGCCGTCTGGCAGGCGGCGGGCGTGACCCCGGACGCCGTCGCCGGGCATTCGCAGGGGGAGATCGCGGCCGCGACCGTCGCGGGCATCCTTTCCCTCGACGACGCGGCCCGGGTGGTAACCGCCCGGTCGCGGGCGCTGGCGGGCCTGCATCACTCCGGCGGCCTGCTGTCGGTGGTGATGCCCGCCGCCGCGGTCCGCGAGCTGCTGACCCGCTGGGACGGCCGGCTCCAGGTCGCCGCGGTCAACAGCCCGGCCGCCACCGTCGTCTCCGGTGACCAGGACGCGCTGGCCGAGCTTCAGGCGGAGCTGGCGGCCCGGCGGGTGATGCGCTGGCCCGTGCCCGACACCGGCTTCGTCGCCCACTCGCCCCGGGTCGCGGAGCTGGCCGAGGTGCTCGCCGCGGAGCTGGCCGGCCTGCGCCCGCAGGCGGGCACCGTCCCGCTGTACTCCACGGTCACCGGGCAGCGGGCCGAGGGCACGGCCCTGGACGCCGGGTACTGGTTCGACAACGTCCGCCGCGAGGTCGCGTTCGCCCCCGCGGTCGAGGCCCTGGCCGCGGCCGGCCACCGGATCTTCGTCGAGGTGTCGCCGCACCCGGTGCTGACCACCGCGATCGCCGAGACCCTGGACGAAGCCGCGCCCGCGCTGCGGCCGCTGATCACCGGCACGCTGGACCGGGCCGACGGCGGCCCCCGCCAGCTGCTGACCGCGCTGGCCGCCGTGCACGTGGCCGGCCTGCCGGTGGACTGGTCCGCCGTGCTCCCGCCCGCCGCCCGCGTCGACCTGCCCACCTACGCGTTCCAGAACCAGCGCTACTGGCTCGGCCAGTCGCGCCCGCCGCAGCCGGCCGCCGCGCCGGACCCCGGTGGCGCCGGGGTCACCGACTCCTGGCGCTACCAGGTCATCTGGACGCCGGTAGCCGCCGCCGGCCCCGGCACCCTGACCGGGCACTGGCTCGTCGTCACCCCCGGCACCGGCCCGGCCGCGCTGACCGCGCAGTGCGTCGCCGCCCTGCGCGGCGGCGGCGCCGCCGTCACCGCCGTCACCATCCCCGGAGATACCGAACGGGCGGGTGCCGTCGCCCGGCTCAGCGCCGCTCTCGACGCCGGCGGGAGCGGCCCGGTCGCGGGCGTGCTCTCCCTCCTCGCCCTGGACGAGTCGCCCCGCCCGCAGGACCCGGCCGTCACCGCGGGCCTGGCGGGCACGCTGCGGCTGCTGCAGGGACTGGGCGACGCCGGACTGGACGCCCCGCTGTGGGTGGCCACCACCGGGGCCGTGGCCGCGGTCCCCGGCGAGGGCCTTCCCCACCCGGTGCAGGCCCAGGCCTGGGGCCTGGGCCGGGCGGCGGGCATGGAGCACCCGAGCCGCTGGGGCGGCCTCATCGACCTGCCGCCCGAACTCGACGAGCGGGCCGCGGCGGCGCTGTGCCAGGTCCTCGCCGGCTGC
>DASWUW010001083.1:0-1580 GCA_036406335.1 Trebonia sp. | reverse complement strand
GCGGACGGCCCGCATCCCAGAGAGGGACAGCACTGATGGCGATTATCGAGGCGCGGGGTCTCGCGCGTGACTTCACCAGCCGCAAGCGCACCGTGCACGCGGTACGCGGGGTAGACATCACCGTCGAGCAGGGGCAGATCGTCGGCTTCCTGGGACCCAACGGCGCGGGCAAGACCACCACCCTGCGCATGCTGACCACGCTGCTGCGGCCGACCGCGGGCACGGCCACCGTGGCCGGCGCCGACCTGCTGCGCGACCCGGTCGGCGTGCGCCGCCGGATCGGCTTCGTGCCGCAGGCCCTCGGCCAGACCCAGGGCGGCACCAGCGACAACAGCCTGGTCATCGAGGAGCTGCTCGACCAGGGCACCGCCTACCGGGTGGGCCGCGAGGAGACCCGGCGGCGGGCCGCCGCCCTGATCCGGCAGCTCGACCTGGGCGGCCTCGACCAGCGGTTCGTGAAGACGCTGTCCGGCGGGCAGCGGCGGCGGCTGGAGATCGCGCTCGGCCTGGTGCACCAGCCGCCGCTGGTGTTCCTGGACGAGCCGACCACCGGCCTCGACCCGCAGTCCCGGTCCAACATGTGGGAGCACATCCGCCGGCTGCGTTCTGATATGGGCACCACGGTGTTCCTGACCACGCACTACCTGGACGAGGCGGACGTGCTGTGCGACCGGCTCTTCGTCATCGACCACGGGGAGACGGTGGCCGTCGGCACCCCGGACGAGCTCAAGCGGCAGGTCTCCGGGGACGTGGTGACGCTGCGGGTCTACGGCCCCGTCGAGACGGCCCGGTCGCTGCTCGCGCTGCAGCCGATCGTCCGCGAGGTCTCGCTGGCCGACGGGGCGCTGCGGCTGACCGTGGAGCACGGCGAGGAGGCGCTGCCCGCGCTGCTGCGGGTGCTCGACAGCGCCGGAATCACCATCGCCGCGATCAGCCTGTCCCGGCCCACCCTGGACGACGTGTTCCTCACGCTGACCGGGCGGTCACTGCGCGACGACTCCCCCGGGAGCCCGGACGACGAGGCAGACCGGGCTCCCGGGCTGGCCGCCGCGGACGGCCCCGGCGGTGGCCGCGGCGCCCCCGGCGGCGCCGCAGGCACCGAGGGGGCCGGGAGGACCGGGAGTGCCGGCCGGATCCGGCGGGCAGGCGGGACCAGGAGGGCAGGCAAGAACGGCGGGACCGGCAACGGCGGGACCGGCGGGGCTGGCGGGACCGGCAACGGCGGCACCGGCGGCACCGGCAACGGCGGCACGGGCAGGACCGGTGCCGGGCGGCACCGGCTCAACGGGTGAGGGTAACGGGGCCATGGCATTCATTAGCGACACACTGTTCGTCTTCCGCCGCCAGCAGCGGCTGATCCTGCGGGTGCCTGTGTTCCTCATCGTCGGCGTGCTGCAGCCGATTCTCTACCTGGCGCTGTTCGGGCCGCTGCTGACCAAGCTGCCGGCCGGGACGCTGACCGGCGGAGCCGGGGTGGGCGGGACGGCCGACGCGTACCGGTTCTTCGTGCCCGGGCTGCTGATCCAGCTGGCGCTGTTCGGCTCGTCGTTCGTCGGGTTCGCGATCATCTCCGAGTGGCG
>DASWUW010001082.1:0-6220 GCA_036406335.1 Trebonia sp. | reverse complement strand
TCCTTGCGGAACGCGGCGCTCGTGCTGCGGGCGAAGTCACGGGTGTCTACGCGAAAGCGCGCCCGAACGAGAACGGCGTTGCGGCAGGAGACGGCATGCCGGCCTTCGGTGCCGGCGGGCTTCGCTTCGCGGTGAACATCGGCAACGACGCCAACCACCCGGACCTCGCCCGCCGTGCGCAGCAGGGCGGGGCGGCGCTGAACTGCTACCCGCTGAATAACCAGCTGCCTCCGGCGACCGCGGAGCAGTGGCGCGAGCGCAGCATCGGCAACCTCGTTGCCCGCGCCCGGGAGACCGGCTGCTGGGTGGCTTCCTCTGACGTCGCCGGCGCGTGCGGTACCCAGGTGAGCCTGGGGTGCACGGCCGTGGTCAGCCCGGAAGGAACGATCAGGGCACGGGTGCCCGAGGGAGAGGCCGGGAGGATCCTGCTGGACGTGCACCGGCCGGCTTCCGCGGACTGACGACGTGCTGGCCGGCCGGACGGTCAGGCGCGCAGCAGGCCGTCCGGCTGGCCGGCCGCGAACAGCGTGTAGCTGTAGCTGAGGCCAAGTGCACCCGGCCGGGCGGCCAGCCACGGGTCGGCCACCTTCAGCGGGAACTCCATGCGCAGCACGGCCTCGAAGTCCGCCCGGCTGGTAAAACGCCAGCTGCTTCGCACCGTCGTGCGGTCGGCGCCGCGCGCTGCCCACCAGGCGTCCATCTCCTGCCCGCCGACGGGGACGAGCGCTCCCTCCGCCGCCCGCAGCAGCTCCGCGAACTCGCCCGCGCGCAGGTCGTTCCCGATGACGACGAGCGTGCCGCCGCGGCGCAGTATCCGCATGACCTCGGCCAGTCCCGCGTCGCAGCCGGGCCGGACGAAGTAGGCGAAGCGGGCGTGCACGACGTCGACGGACCGGTCTTCCAGCGGAATGTGCTCGGCCGACCCCCGCAGGACGCGGACCCGGGGATGACGGGCGGCGGCCAGGGGCAGCAGGCGCGGGTCCGGCTCGACCCCGATCACCTCCCCCGCCTCGGCGGCGTAACCGCCCAGCCAGTACCCGCTGCCGCACCCGAGGTCCAGCAGGGTGCGCCCGGCCCAGGGGGCCCGCGCCCGCATCGCGGCCAGAACATGGCCGCCGGGGTCAAGGGCCCGGTTCTCCAGCTCGTACAGCTCGATGTTGCCGCCCTGGTTGGGGGCGGCCTTGAAGTCGGGCAGCTCCCCCGCGCTCACGGTCGTCATCGGTCTCCTTGCCCGCCGGTATGATGCCGCGCGTGCTTCGTGTTAAGGCTCGCGGCCGCACCAGAGCGCTGGCCGGACTGTACGCGGCGCTCGGCGCCGCCAACGCGGTGGCTTCCGCGAAACGCTCCCGGGCGGGCCTGTGGGCGACTAAGCCGCTGCTCATGCCGGTTCTGGCCGCGTTCACGCTCGCGGCCGCGGGCGACCGCGGGAAGGATATGCGGTTCCCGGCCGCCGCTATGGCCCTGTCCGGGCTCGGCGACACCGCGCTGCTGGGCCCGGAAAGCTGGTTCGTACCCGGCATGGGCGCGTTCGCCGCCGCCCACGTCTGCTACATTACCGCGCTCACCCGGGACGGTGCGGCCGGCGGGGTACGCCCGCGGGCCGCCGCCGGGTACGGGGCGCTGTGGGCTGTCCTCATCGCGGTCCTGTGGCGGAGGCTGGGAAGCCTGCGCGTCCCGGTGGCGGTCTACAGCCTGCTCCTGGTGTCCACGGCTGTCCTCGCGTCGGGCCGCAACCGGCAGGCGGCCGCGGGCGGCGCGCTCTTCGTTGCCTCCGACGCCCTGATCGCCTGCGGCCTGGCGGGCGTCAACGTGGTTCCCGGCCAGGAGTCAGCGGTGATGCCGGCCTACATCGCCGCGCAGTTCCTCCTGGCCGACGGCTTCCTGCGCCCGCAGCGCGGCCGTCCAGGATCCTGAGCGGCATCCGCGGCCTCAGCTCCGGATCAGCTGCTCGGCGTGCCGGGCCTCGTCGCCGCGCAGCAGGCCGGGTTGCGCGCTGTGCAGCTTGCGGGCGGTCATGATCAGTTCGGGCCCCGTGGCGGCCGGCGCGGCCTGATCCCAGCTGCCGTAGACGGGGCCGGCTTCGAAGCCGGCCTGGCTGAGGCTCGCGCGCAGGGCACGCCCGTCCCGGAAGGCCAGGACGTCGCGGTTCACGGTGGTCGCGCCGGTACGCAGGTTCCGCGTGAAGGTGTCGTAGCTGACCCGCGGCAGGTCGACGACGGCGGTCTCGTGCCAGAACTCGACGGTTCCTTCCGGTGTCTCCACGGTCCGGAGAGTCAGTTCGCGCGTCCAGGCCTCCCACTTCCGCGCGGCCGGGTTGCGTGACTCGAAGGCCGGCGTCCCGCCCGCCGTGAGCGCCCGGTTCAGGTCCCGCAGGACCGCCAGCCAGGCGCTGTCTTCCACGAAGACCTGGGCCACGTGCCCGGACATCACCGCGAAGTCGGCCGAGTGCGGGTCAAGGACGTCGCTGCGGCCAAGCCGCCAGTCGATACGGCCGTCGGGGTCCTTGGAGCGGGCGACCCGGAGCATCTCCGGATCCGGGTCGACGCCGACGATGCTCGCCGCATCGGCGGCGAGCATCCGCGCCAGAACGCCGGTGCCGCATCCCAGGTCGATGACGCGGGACGCGCCGGCGGAGGTCGCCAGCGCGGCGTAGAACCGGTAGTCGTCATCCGCGGGATTCAGCTCGTCGTACGCCCCCTGGAAGTCAAAGCTCACCCGCGCGGTCAGTCGGCAGCGCCGCTGACTCCTCCTCTCCCGCTCTCGGCCGTTTCGTGTTCCTCCCGCGTTAGAACCGCGGCGCCGCTTCCAGGTCTGGCCAGAGGATCTCCGCCGGGCACGGATCGGAGATTCTCACCGCTGTCGGCCCCATGTCACGGTGAGACGTGCCCACGTGAACGTAACGGCCGGTCCCTCCGGCCAGAGCATGGCAGTCGATCGTGACCGCGCCTACCTTGTCGAAGGTGACCAGCTAGTGTGGAACTGCGTATCCGTCGACGATCTCCAGGTCGCGGCGGATCTCTTGGTCGATATCGAGAAACGTCTCCCAGGAAATCGGCTCGTGCTGAAGATCGTGCCGGGCGGTCGTCATCACAGCGTCCCCAGTTTGGTTAAAGCGTTCCCGGTCGTACGAGGTCAGCCGGCTGAGCGCAAGCAATAGCCAGCGACGGCAGGAGCAGTTTTAATGTACTGCCGCCCGCGCGGGCGGGCCCCGCCTTCCTGAAGCGGCTCTCCGTAAGCTGGGGGGCATGCTGGCCGCGCTCGACGAGAACCCGTATCCGTTGCTCAGGCGGCTGCGGGAAACCGATCCGGCCTGCTGGGTACCGGAGCTGAACGCCTGGCTGGTGACCCGCTACGACCTCGCCGTCCAGGTGATGAAGGACAGCGGGCGGTTTACCGTGGACGACCCGCGGTTCACTACCGCGCGGGTCACCGGTCCGAGCATGCTGTCGCTGGACGGCCCGGCGCACGCCCGGATGCGTAACGCGTTCACCCGGGGGCTGCGTCCGGAGGCACTGCGCCGGGACTTCGTCGCGGCTGAGACCGCGCGGCTGATCGCGGCGGTCAGGCCCCGCGGGCGAGCCGAGCTGCGGCGTGAGTTCGCCGGGCCGCTCGCGGCCGCCGTGATGGGCGATCTTCTCGGGCTGGACCAGCCCGCCGGGGTGATCCTGAACTGGTACGACGAGATCGCCGGCACGGTCGCGGGCCTGGCGGGCAGTACCGGGACCGGGGCAGTTGCCACCCCTTCGTTCGGGATGCTGGCCGGGCACATCGCCCGGGCGGCCGCGGAAGGGAACTCGGCGCTGCTGGCGGCGGCCGCCCGGGTTCTGCGCCCGGAAGAGACGGTGGCGAACGCGGCGGTGCTGCTGTTCGGCGGGATCGAGACCACCGAGGGGATGATCAGCAACGCGATCCTGCATGCGCTGACCTACGGGACCCTGGCCGTCGAGGAGTCGCTGCGGCTCGAGCCGGCCGCCGCGATGGTCGACCGGTACGCGACCCGGGACGTGGCGCTGGGCGGCGCCCGGGTGCGGGCGGGCGATCAGGTGACGGTGTCGATTACCGGCGCGAACCGTGACCCGGCGGTGTTCGCCGCGCCGGACCGCTACGATCCGGCGCGGGTGAACGCGGGCAGGCACCTGGCGTTCGCGCACGGCCCCCATTTCTGCGTCGGCGCGCACCTGGCCCGGCTCGAGACCGGGCTGGCCGCCGCCGCGGTCCTCGCGCTTCCCGGTCTGCGGCTGAGCGGCGCGGCCGTCCCGCGCGGGGTGGTGTTCCGCAAGCCGCCGGAGCTGTCCGCGACGTGGGAAACCCGTAGCTGAGCTCAGGCCGGCGCTCCGGGCCGCTTCCAGTCCGGCGAGCGGCCGAGGACCGCCGCGATCTGTTCCAGGCCCGAAGTTCCCGTGCTGGTCACCTCGGGCGCGAACGCGGCTCCGGGCGCGAGCCGGGCTTCGCCCGCGGGAACGTCCCGGGCTACGCGGAGCGCCGCGTCGAGCAGCGCCGGGTCGAACCGGGCCGGCAGTCCCAGGGTCGCGGCGACGTCCCACGAGTGCACGACGTAGTCGATGAAGTGGAAGCTGACGGCCTGCGGCGCCGGGAAGGCGGGCCCGCGCGTGAACTCCGGGAGCGGGAACGCCCGGTCCAGGACGCCGTCGGCGGCGAAGGCCGCCAGCACGTGCCGGGCGGCGGCGAGGTACTCCCCGACCGGGTCCTCGCCCGGCGCCCGGACCCGCCAGTGCGCCAGGTCGCCGTCGCCGGCCGACGCGGCCGCGAACCCGTAGTGCTGGGCCGTCATGTGGGCTAGCAGGTCGCGCAGACTCCATCCCGCGCACGGTGTCGGCCGCGCCAGGTCGGCCGCGCCCGCCTGGGCCGCCAGGCCGGCGCTGACGTGCACCGCGCGGGCGTCGAGGGCGAGCAGGGCAGAACCCGAATTAGTAAGCATGAGCATATTATATGCATGTGCATATTGTAAGTCAACGGGTATCTTCTCTCCATGACCGACCCGGACGCCGGCAGGCGTGACCTCGCGGCGATGCTGCAGCCCCTCGTGCGGGCACTGGTCGCCGCGGAGCGGCCCGTGCTCGCCCGGCACGGCGTCAGCATGTGGGGCTACGTAGTGCTCAGCGCGCTGGACGGCGGCCCGGCGCGCACCCAGGCCGCTCTGGCGCAGGCGATCGGGGCGGACAAGACGCGGGTCATCGGGGTCCTGGACGGTCTCCAGGAGGCCGGGCTCATTACCCGCGAACCCGACCCCGGCGACCGGCGGGCCCGGCTGCTGTCGATCACCCCGCCCGGCCGCCGGGTCCGGGCGGCGGTGCAGGCCGAGATCCAGGCCCACGAGAACCGGGTGCTCAGCAGGCTCCCCGCCCCCGACCGGCGGGCGTTCCTGCGGGCCGCGGAGCTGCTTTCCGGCCTGCCGCAGAGCGAGATCGCCGGCGGGTTACCGGGCCGCGGTCCGGCTCAGCAGTTCCCGCACCACGGCGGCCAGCCGGTCGTAGTCGCCCGGGGTGTTGTACGGGGCGGCCGCGATCCGCAGGTAGCCGGCCCCGCCGAAGCAGACCGGGGCGACCTCGACCCGCTGCCGGGACAGCGCCTCGTAGAACGGGTCCACGTCCCCGGGAGCGGCCAGGGCGCCGCCGGGCAGCGGCACCAGCCGCATCGCGGGCGCGGGGGTGGCCGGGAGCCCTTCCAGCGAGACCCCGAGGGCGTCGGCGACCCGCTGCTGGCCCTCGGCGGCCAGGCGGGCCAGCCGGGCCACGCCGTCCCAGCCGCCGAGGGTTTCCCAGTAGGCCAGGCCGTCCGGGACCGCCAGCCAGCCGGCGTAGTCCCAGGTTCCCGGGTAGTCGAAGGACCTGGCGTACCCGTCTTCGAGCTTCCAGCTGAGCACTCCCGGGGTCACCTCGGCGCCCGGCCGGCTCCACAGGATCGCGCTGCCGCGCGGGGTGTAGGCCCACTTGTGCAGGTTGCCGATCCAGTGGTCGGCCCCCAGGGCCCCGATGTCGTCGGGCAGCTGCCCGGGCGCGTGCGCCGCGTCGACCAGCACCCGGGTACCGTCGGCGGCAGCGGCGGCGGCCACGGCCGCGACGGGCAGGACGGCGGCGGTCGGCGAGGTGATCCGGTCGATCACGACCAGCCGGGTGCGGGGCGAGCGCGCGCCGGCGTAGGCCGCCGTGATCTCCTCGTCGCCGGCGCCGACGGGAAAGGCCGCCTCGACGACCCGCGC
>DASWUW010001081.1:0-4647 GCA_036406335.1 Trebonia sp. | reverse complement strand
GGGCCCGGGTCCGCCGGGTCGCCGCGGCCGGGCGGCTGCGGGTGACCGAGCGCCGGGCGGTGAACCTCGTCCACGCGGCCGGCACGGGGGTCGTGCTTACCCTCATCGACCAGGCCGCGGACGAGCGGGACGACGGGCTGGCGGACACCGCGTGGGAATCGGTCGCCGCGGCCATCCTGGTCGCGGCGGGCACCGCCGCCATCCCCAGCCCGGCCGCCGCGGCGGTGACCCTGCGGGCCGCGCTGCCCGGTCTGCCCGTGCTCACCCCGGCCGAGCGGACCCTGCTGGGCGACTGGCTGGACCGCATCGCCGGGCCCTGACCGCTCCGCGGGCGGCCGGCCGGGCTAGCCTGGCAGTCCGCGCCTACCGGAAGGTTCTTCCCAATGCCGGATTCGCCGGGCAAGCCCCAGGTTGTCATTGTCGGGGCCGGGTTCGCCGGCTACAACGCCGCGCGGGAGCTGTCCCGGCGGGCCGGCGGCCGGGCCGAGATCACGGTCATCAACTCAGCCGACTACTTTCTCTACCTGCCGTTGATGCCCCAGGTAACCGGCGGCCTGGTCGAGCCGCGGCACATCTGCGTGTCCTTGCCGGCCAAACTGCGCGGCGTGCGGTTCGTCCTCGGCGAGGTCACTCACGTGGACCCGCGAGACCAGACGGTGCACTGGGACGGGCCCGAGGGCGGCACCGGCCAGTGCGGCTACGACCGGCTGGTGCTGACCGCGGGCAGCGTCAACAAGCTGCTGCCGGTTCCCGGCCTGGCCGACTACGCGCACGGGTTCCGCAGCATCGCCGAGGCGATCTTCCTGCGCGACCACATCACCCGCCAGCTCGAGCTGGCGGCCGTGGCGTCCGATGCCGTGACGCGCGACGCGCGCTGCACGTTCGTCGTGGTGGGCGCGGGCTACACCGGCACCGAGGTCGCCGCGCAAGGCCAGCTGCTCACCACCCGGCTGGCGAGCAGGCTGCCCGGGCTGGCCGGGCAGCGGATCCGCTGGCTGCTGATCGACACCGCGGACCGGCTGCTGCCCGAGCTGGACCCGCACCTGTCGGCAACCGCGGACCGGGTCCTGCGGCGGCGGGGGGTGGAGGTCCGGCCGGGTCAGTCGGTCAAGGAGGCGCTGGCCGACCGGGTGCACCTGTCGACCGGGGAAGAGGTGCCGACCAGGACCCTCATCTGGTGCGTCGGGGTCCGCGCGGACCCGCTGGTGGACGGCATCGACCTGGCCACCAGCAAGGGCCGGCTGGTGGTGGACAAGTACATGGCCGTACCCGGGGCGGAAAACATCTGGGCCTGCGGTGACTGCGCGGCGGTGCCCGACCTGACCCGCCCGGGCGAGGTGTGCGGCATGACCGCCCAGCACGCGCAGCGGCAGGGCAAGCAGGTCGCCCGGAATGTCGCCGCGTCCCTCGGCACCGGGACAGCGCAGCCCTACCGTCATCACGACCTGGGGTTCCTGGTCGACCTGGGCGGCACCGAGGCGGCGGCCAACCCGCTCCGGATCCCGCTCTCGGGTCCGCTCGCGAACGCGGTGACCAGGGGATACCACCTGACCGCGATGGCCGGAAACCGGGGCCGGGTGCTCGGCGACTGGGCCCAGAACGCGGTCATGCCGGCTCAGTCAGCCTCGTTCGGGCTGGTGGACGCGAAATCGGTTCCGCTCGACCCGGATCACCCCCGCGGCTGACCGGAGCCGCCGCCCGCCGGCGGTAGCGGGCCGGCTCCCCGGCTGTGCCATCATGGCGTCATGGTCGATCCGCGTGCGGGGCAGCCCGCTGCCCCTGGTGATCTCGTCAACGTCGCCAAGCTGGTCACCGCCTACTACACGGTGCACCCCGATCCCGCCGAGGTCGCGCAGCGCGTCTCCTTCGGGACGTCCGGGCACCGCGGGTCGGCGCTGAGCGCCACCTTCAACGAGGACCACATCCTCGCCACCACCCAGGCGATCTGCGAGTACCGGGCCGCCCAGGGCATCGACGGGCCGCTGTACCTGGGGGCCGACACGCACGCGCTGGCCGAGCCCGCCACCGCCAGCGCGCTGGAGGTGCTCGCGGCCAACGGCGTGCGGGTGCTGACCGACGCGCGCGGCGGCTACACGCCCACCCCGGCGGTCTCCCGGGCGATCCTGGTCCACAACGCGGACGGGAACGGCTCCCGCGCCGACGGGATCGTGGTCACGCCCTCGCACAACCCGCCGCGCGACGGCGGCTTCAAGTACAACCCGCCGGACGGCGGGCCGGCCGGGACCGACGTCACCCAGGGGATCCAGGACCGGGCCAACGAGCTGCTGCGCGACGGACTGGCCGGCGTGCGCCGGATTCCGTACGCGCGGGCGGTAGCGGCGGACAGCACGGGCACGTTCGACTTTCTCGGCAGTTATGTCGCGGCCCTGGACGGCGTCGTCGACCTGGCCGCCATCGCCGGGGCCGGGATCCGCATCGGCGCCGACCCGCTCGGCGGGGCCAGCGTCGGCTACTGGGGCGAGATCGGCGACCACTACGGGCTCGACCTCACCGTGGTGAACCCCGAGGTGGACGCCACCTTCCGGTTCATGACGCTGGACTGGGACGGCAAGATCCGGATGGACTGCTCGTCGCCCTACGCGATGGCCAGCCTGATCGGGCGGCAGCACGAGTTCACGATCGCGACCGGCAACGACACCGACTCCGACCGGCACGGCATCGTCACCCCGGACGGGGGGCTGATGAACCCGAACCACTACCTCGCGGTCGCCATCGAGTACCTGTACGGGCACCGGGACGGCTGGCCCGCCGCCGCGGCCGTGGGCAAGACCCTGGTCAGCTCGTCGATGATCGACCGGGTGACGGCCGGCCTGGGCCGGACGCTGCTGGAGGTGCCGGTCGGGTTCAAGTGGTTCGTGCCCGGGCTGCTCGACGGGTCGGTGGCGTTCGGCGGGGAAGAGAGCGCGGGGGCATCCTTCCTGCAGCGGGACGGGTCGGTGTGGACGACCGACAAGGACGGGATCATCCTGGCGCTGCTCGCCTCGGAGATCACCGCGGTCACCGGGCAGACGCCGTCGCAGCTCTACGCCGGGCTGACCGAACGTTACGGGGCGCCCGCCTACGCCCGGGTCGACACGCCCGCCACCCGGGAGCAGAAGGCGGCCCTGGCCCGGCTCTCGCCCGAGCAGGTGCCGGCCAGCGAACTGGCGGGCGAGAAGATCCAGGCCGCGCTGACCGAGGCGCCCGGCAACGGGGCGCCGATCGGCGGGCTGAAGGTGGTCACCGAGTCCGGCTGGTTCGCCGCCCGGCCGTCCGGCACCGAGGACGTCTACAAGCTGTACGCCGAGTCCTTCCGCGGGCCGGAGCACCTCGCCGCCATCCAGGACGAGGCCCGGGCTATCGTCGCCGAGGCCATCGGCGGCTAGCGGCGGCAGCGGCGGCTAGCGGCCGGCGCCGAGCGCGTCCGCGACCGGCAGCTCGTAGGTCTGCGCCAGCGGAGGCAGAAGCTCGTAGCCGAGCTCCTGGTTGATGGCGATCATGTGCCGGTTGACCGCCGCGTTCCCGGTCATGATGCGCTCCAGGCCCGGCTCGGCCGCCGCCAGCCAGCCGAGCATCGCGGTCTTGACCAGCAGGCCGAGCCGGTTCCCGCGGTGCTCGCGGGTCACCGCCGTGAGGTGCTGGTAGCCCCACCCTGGGTTATCCGGGTCGGTCTCGACCGCGGTGACCGCCGCCATCTCGCCGCTGGCGGCGTGCAGCGCGGCCAGCGTGTAGACATGCCTGCCCTGCCGCTCGCGGCGGTCGTCGACCTGCTCCCGGAACCGGGCCGCGTCCCAGACCTCGGGCTCCTCGCCGGGCTGGTGCGGCGCGTCTGCCATCGCGTTCTCCACCGAGGCGGCCCGGGCCAGGTACTCGTCGGGGGTGCGGCCGTCCCAGGACACCAGCGAGTAACCCGCCGCCGCCCGCTCGGCCCGCTCCCGCAGCAAGGCGACCCGGCCGGCCGGGATCTGGCTCAGCACCAGCACCCGCCGGGCCTCTACCAGCCCGGGTTCGGCGCCTGTGCCCGCCGCGAACGCCGCCCCGGCCGAGTCCTGGAACACGTCGCCGCTCAGCCGCGACCGGCCGCTGGCCGCCGCCCGCCCGGCGGCGTGCCGGAGCAGCGCGGTCCCGGTCCCGTTGCGCCGCGCGGCCGGGGGCACGGTGATCTGCAGGTAGCCCAGGTCGCGGTTCTCGCGGTCGGGCAACAGGAGGTGATACCACCCGGTGACCGCCCCGCCTGCCTCGTCGCCGCAGGTCCATATCTCGGCGGGCATGGGCGGATACTCGAGCCAGCCGCGCAGCCGCCGGAGCGACATGGGCGGCCCGAGCGGGTCGTCCGCCTCGTCCGCTGCCTTTAGGACGTCGAAGCAGGCCGCGGTGGCGGTCTGGTCGGCCGGGTCTGCTGGCACGATGCGCATGGTCCTAGCCAACCCGCCGCCGCCGCGCCGCGCCACCCGTTTTCGCCGGGCGGCCCGGCCTGGGCACGCCTTTATATGTCCTGAGGCCGTCCCGCAGGCTTCCACCGTGCTTCCACGTACTTCCACGGCCCTTCCACGCCGTCAGCAGACGATTACGGCGAGCTTGCTTGTCCCCCCGCTGTGGAGGTTGCCGTGTTCGGACCTGGTGCCATCGGTAAGCCGCGCCCGCGGC
>DASWUW010001080.1:0-3769 GCA_036406335.1 Trebonia sp. | reverse complement strand
AGCTGAGGGTGCAGCATGGCATCGCGGATTACAACGGGAGGGGCGGCAACATGGCAGACCCGCGGGTGCTGGGGATTGTGCTGGCGGGCGGCGCCGGGACGCGGCTGGCGCCGCTGACGGACGACCGGGCGAAGCCCGCGGTGCCGTTCGGCGGTGTGTACCGGCTGGTGGATTTCGCGCTGTCGAACCTGGCCAACTCCAACCTCAGGAAAATCTGTGTGCTGACCCAGTACAAGAGCCACAGCCTGGACCGGCACATCTCCGTCACCTGGCGGATGAGCGACCTGCTGGGCAACTACGTCACCCCGGTGCCGGCCCAGCAGCGGCTCGGAGCGTACTGGTACAGCGGGTCGGCGGACGCGATCTTCCAGTCAATGAACCTGATCAACGACGAGAAGCCGGACCTCGTGGTGGTGGTCGGCGCCGACCACGTGTACCGGATGGACCCCCGGCAGATGATCGCACAGCACCTGGAGTACGGGGCGGGCGCGACCGTGGCCGCCATCCCGGTGACGCGGCAGGACGCCAAGGCGTTCGGGATCGTGGGCGTGGGCCCCGACGGGCGGTCGATCGAGAAGTTCCTGGAGAAGCCGGCCAACCCGCCGACGATCCCCGACTCCCCCGGCGAGTCTTACGCCTCGATGGGCATCTACGTGTTCGACACCAAGGTGCTCATCGACGTACTGCATCGGGACGCGGCGGACGAGTCGTCCCGGCACGACATCGGCGGGAACATCATCCCGGCGCTGGTCCGCGATGGCGCCGCGCAGGCCTACGACTTCCTCGACAACGACGTGCCCGGCTCGACCGAGCGCGATGCCGGCTACTGGCGCGACGTCGGCACCGTCGACGCCTACTTCGACGCGCACATGGACCTGCGCAACGTCGAGCCGACGTTCAACCTGTACAACGACCGCTGGCCGATCCTGACCCACATGGACCCGCTCCCGCCGGCCAAGTTCGTGCACGACAGCGGCACCCGGGTCGGGCGGGCGGTCGACTCGCTGGTGTCCAACGGGGTGATCGTGTCCGGCGGGCTGGTGCGGGACTCGGTGCTGTCGCCCGGGGTGCGCGTGAACTCCTGGGCCACCGTCGAACGCACGGTGCTGCTGCATAACGTCATCGTCGGACGGCACGCGCAGATCAAGGACGCCATCATCGACAAGAACGTGGTGGTGCCGGAGGGGGCCAGGGTAGGCGTGGACAAGGAACATGACCGGGCCCGCGGCTACGTGATCTCGGAGGGCGGCATCACCGTGGTCGGCAAGGGGCAGGAAGTAACCCTGTGAAGGTCGCGCTGCTGACCCGGGAGTACCCGCCGGAGGTGTACGGCGGGGCGGGCGTGCACGTGGAGTATCTCGCCCGCGCGCTGGCCGGCCTGGTCGACCTGACCGTGCACTGCCAGGGGGCGCCGCGGGACACCGCGGTGGCGCACCAGCCCTGGCCGGTACTGCACGACGCCGCGCTGCGGGTGTTCTCGGCCGACCTGTCGATGGCGGACGCGGTCGCCGGGACCGACCTGGTGCACTCGCACACCTGGTACGCCAACCTCGCCGGGCATCTCGCGGCGCTGCTGCACGGCATCCCGCACGTGGCCACGGTGCACTCGCTGGAACCGCTGCGGCCGTGGAAGGCCGAGCAGCTCGGCGGCGGGTACGCGCTGTCGTCCTGGGCCGAGCGGACCGCGCTCGCCTCCGCCGCCGCGGTGGTAGCGGTGTCCGACGGGATGCGCGCCGATGTCCTGTCGGTCTACCCCGAGATCCTCCCCGGACGGGTCCGGGTAATCCGCAACGGCATCGACACCGCCGAGTACGCGCCCGACCCGGAGACGGACGTGCTGGTGAAGCACGGCGTCGACCCGTCCCGGCCGTACGTGATCTTCGTCGGGCGGATCACCCGGCAGAAGGGCGTCCCGGTGCTGCTGCGGGCCGCGGCCGCCCTGGATCCCTCCGCGCAGCTGGTGCTGTGCGCGGGTGCGGCCGACACCAAAGAGCTCGGCGAGGAGGTGTCGACGCTGGTGGCCGGACTGCAGGCGACCCGTTCGGGGGTTATCTGGATTCCCGAGATGCTGCCTAAGCCGGACATCATCCAGCTGCTGACCCATGCCCTGGCGTTCGTCTGCCCGTCGGTGTACGAGCCGCTGGGTATCGTGAACCTGGAGGCCATGGCGTGCTCCACCGCGGTGGTGGCGTCGCGGGTCGGCGGTATCCCCGAGGTGGTCGACGGCGGGGTCACCGGGCTGCTGGTGCCGCCGGACGACCCGGCGTCACTCGCCGACGCGCTGAACCTGCTGCTGCGCGACCCGGGCCGGGCCGCGGCGATGGGCGCCGCCGGGCGCGAGCGCGCGGTGACGGAGTTCTCCTGGGAGTCGGTCGGGGTGCAGACCGCGGCGCTGTACGCGGAACTGGCCGGATCCGGTACGCCCTGAGTCCGGCATAAGGCTTACCGGACGCGGACGGCCGCACCCAGACGGCCGCACCGGAGGGCCTTACCGGACGCGGACGGCGAGCAGGCAGGCGTCGTCGCCGGTGTCTGAGGCCGCCCCGGCCACGATGCGGGCCACGTGCCGGCTCAGGTCGGCACCGACGGGAACGGCGGCCGCGGCAAACTCGACCAGGGCGTCGCTGATCGAAGCGGCCCGGCGCTCGATGAGTCCGTCGGTGTAGAAGAGCAGGGTGTCCCCGCCGCGCAACGGCAGCTGGACCTGCTCGTAGGGGCAGTCGGGGGTGACGCCGAGCAGCATCCCCTCGGGCAGCGGCTGCACCGTGGCCAGCCCGTCGCGGATCAGCACCGGCGGCAGGTGCCCGGCCCGGGCCCAGCGCAGCACCTGGCGTTCCGGGCTGTAACGGCCGCAGACCACCGTGCCGGTGAGGCCGTCGGCGAACAGGCAGGCCGCCCGGTTCAGCGTGCCGATCAGCTCCGCCGGGTCCGCCCCGGTGGCAGCCAGGCCGCGCAGCGCGTTGCGGGCCGCCACCATCCCGGTCACCGCGTCGATGCCGTGCCCGGCGACGTCCCCCACCGTGAACAGCAGGTCGCCGCCGGGCAGCTCGAGCACGTCGTACCAGTCGCCCGCCACCAGGGAGCCGCGCTTGGCCGGACGGCACCGGGCCGCGATGTCCACGCCGGCGGTGGCGAGCAGGCGGACCCCGGACGGCATAATCGCCCGCTGCAGCCGCAGCGCGAGCTCGTGTTCCTCCGCTGCCCGCTGCTCGCTGCCGGTCAGCAGGCCCCGGGCCCGGGCGAGCGCGCACCGGGTCTCGGACAGCGCGAGCCTGGTCTCGGACAGCGCGAGCCTGGTCTCGGCGAGTTGCCGGACCGTCTCCGCATCGGGTTCTGGCGCGGCAGCCGGCTCTGGTGTAGCGGGCATGTGCGGGAGATGGCCGCCGCCGCCGATGGCCACCGTTCCCCCTATTCCGGCACTGTCCGCTACAGGACGTGACATTTCAAGCACGCTACCACCGGGTCGGTAAATTGCCGCTGCTAACCGCGAGGTATATCGGAAAGAGATGCACTCCGGTGCCCTGAGAATTCAGCTGAACTTTCCTGATGCACATGTGCTGGCAGTGCAATTGCATTTGCCATTTCCATTGCACGAACGATCAACCCGGTTCTCCTGTTTTCCCTGTTAGATGCCGCAATCGACGTTAAGCAGAGGCGGCCAGGACGGCATAGGCAACTGCCACCGAGAAAATCGACGATCGCGATCGACTGACTCCCGTCCCGGCGGGAAACTCGTGATCACGGAGCATTCAGCCCGCCAGGGGGGTCG
>DASWUW010001079.1:0-4269 GCA_036406335.1 Trebonia sp. | reverse complement strand
GAAGAACGCGTCCGGGACCTGGGTGAGGATGCCGGCCCCGTCTCCGGTGTCCGGGTCGGCGCCCGCCGCGCCGCGGTGCTCGAGATTGCACAGAACGCGCAGAGCGCTGGCCACGACGTCGTGGCCGCCTCCGGCCCTCAGGTCGGCGACAAAACCCACGCCACAGGCGTCGTGCTCGAAGCGGCTGTCGTAAAGCCCCTCGTTTGCGGCAGGCACCATCAGTACTCCTGTCGTCATATCTCCGCTTGCTGCGCTTGCTGCGGTGGGGACGACGCTGGCCCTGCTGCTACACGTAAGTTACATCGAGATTACATGACTGGTGAATCCCTTACCAGAGCTGACTTGTGAGCATCGGTAAGGGATCTGGTACAGGTTAGTCTCATGAGCAACAGGTGAATGACAGCGCCGAGAGGCACGGGTGCGTCGCCGGACTCCGCGGGGAGCTGCCGGATTGGTCGGTAGGTGAGCGATACCCCAGCTCAAACACGGCGAAACCGGCGATTGCGCAAGCGTTACGGCAGCATGCGCTCCGCCGGTCAGCGCCAGGTGCCGGGCCCCTTGCCCGGCAATCCCCGGGCCGGGGTTACGCGGGCGCCGCCCGCGCCCGGCAGGCGGGTCCCGCTGTCAATGTGGGCAATTTCTCGCCGCCGCTAGCCCCGGCGGACGCCTGCCGCCAGGTCCGCGGTGAGCTCGCGCACCGCCGCGACCGCCTCGTCCGCGGTGGCGGCCTCGGTGATGCGGCGGACGTAGGCGGAGCCGACGATGACGCCGTCGGCGAAGCCGGCCACCTGCCGGGCCTGGGCGCCGCTGGAAACCCCGAGGCCGACCGCGACCGGCAGGCCGGTGTGCTCGCGGACCCGGGCCACCACGCCGTCCGCGCTGGCGCTGACCGCGTCCCGGGCGCCGGTGATGCCCATCAGGCTCACGGCGTAGACGAATCCGCGGCACAGCCCGGTGATCGTCTCGATGCGCGCCCGCGGCGACGAGGGGGCGACCAGGAATATGCGGTCGAGTCCGTAGGCGTCGGACGCCTCCAGCCACGGCCCGGCCTCTTCCGGGGTGAGGTCCGGGGTGATCAGGCCCGCGCCGCCCGCGCTGGCCAGGTCGCGCGCGAACGCGCCCGCCCCGTAGTGGTCGACCGGGTTCCAGTAGGTCATGATCACCGCGGCGACTCCGGCTTCGGCGATCGCGCTGACCGTGTCGAAGACGTCGGCGACCCGGATGCCGCCCTTGAGCGCGCGGTAGACGGCGTCGGCGATGACCGGGCCGTCCATCAGCGGGTCGGAGTAGGGCAGGCCGACCTCGATGACGTCGGCGCCCGCCTCCGCCATGGCCAGCGCGGCCCGGATCGCGGTCTGCTTGTCGGGGAAGCCGGCCGGCAGGTAGCCGACGAGGGCGGCGCGGTTGTCGGCGGCAGCCTTCTCGAACGCGGCGCTTACGGTGCTCATCTGGTGTCGTCGCCTCTCACACGCCGAAGTAGGCGGACGCGGTGGCCACGTCCTTGTCACCGCGGCCGGACAGGTTGACCAGGATCAGGGCGTCCGGTCCGAGTTCGCGGCCGAGCTTCATGGCTCCCGCGAGCGCGTGCGCCGACTCCAGGGCGGGGATGATGCCCTCGGTCCGGCAGAGGGCCGCGAACCCCTCCATCGCCTCGGCGTCGCTGACCGAGCGGTACTCGGCCCGGCCGGTGTCCTTCAGCCAGGAGTGCTCCGGGCCGACGCCCGGGTAGTCGAGCCCGGCCGAGATCGAGTGGGTGTCCAGGGTCTGGCCTTCGCCGTCCTGGAGCACGTAGGTGCGCATGCCGTGCAGCACGCCGGGGCTGCCCAGGGTGAGGGTGGCGGCGGTCCGCTCGGGGCGCCCGTCGCCGTCGCCGCCGGCCTCGCAGCCGATCAGCCGCACGCCCTCGTCGGGGATGAACGCGTGGAAGACGCCGATCGCGTTGCTGCCGCCGCCGACGCAGGCGACGACCGCGTCCGGCAGCCGCCCGGCGATTTCCTGCACCTGCTCCCGGGCCTCGATCCCGATGATCCGCTGGAAGTCGCGGACCATCATCGGGAACGGGTGCGGGCCGCCGACCGAGCCGATGCAGTAGTGGGTGCTGTCGACCGTGCTGACCCAGTCGCGGAACGCCTCGTTCATGGCGTCCTTGAGGGTCCTGGTGCCCGCGGTGACCGGGACCACGGTCGCGCCCAGCATCCGCATCCGGGACACGTTCAGCGCCTGGCGCCGGGTGTCCTCCTCGCCCATGTAGACCACGCACTCCAGGCCGAGCAGGGCGCACGCGGTCGCGGTGGCCACGCCGTGCTGGCCCGCGCCGGTCTCGGCGATCACCCGGGTCTTGCCCATCCGCCGGGTCAGCAGGACCTGGCCCAGCACGTTGTTGATCTTGTGCGAGCCGGTGTGCGCCAGGTCTTCCCGCTTGAGCAGTATCCGGGCCCCGCCCGCGAACTGCTGGCCGAACCGCCGGGCCTCGGTGACCCGGGTCGGCCGGGCGGCGTAATCCCGCAGCAGGTCGTCCAGCTCGGTGGTGAACGCCGGGTCGGCCCGCGCCGTCTCGTACTCCTTGGCCAGCTGCTCGAGAGCCGCCATGAGTGACTCGGGCGCGAACAGCCCCCCGTAGCTGCCGAAGTGCCCGGCGAGGTCGGGAACTGGGGAGATGTCGGGTTCTGCGGGTGACGTACTCACGTGCGCCACTGTACTGTCCCGCTCGCCTGCACGCGCTCGGGGGGAGTCCGGTTTAGGGGCGCTCGCCGCGCAGGGCCGGGTGCGACGCGGCGGTGACCAGGTCGGCGACCGCGGCCCGGGGGTCCTTCTCGGTGACCAGGGACTCGCCCACCAGCACGGCGTCGGCTCCGGCGGCGGCGTAGGCGAGCAGGTCGTGCGGGCCGCGCACACCGGACTCGGCGATCTTGACCGTGCCGTCGGGGATGCGCGGGGCGAGCCGGGAGAAGATGCCGCGGTCCACCTCGAGCGTGGCCAGGCTGCGCGCGTTCACCCCGATCACCCGGGCGCCGGCGTCGACCGCCCGGTCCAGCTCGTCGTCGGCGTGCACCTCGACCAGCGGCAGCAGGCCGATGGACTGGGCCCGCTCGACCAGCGAGACGAGGGCCGACTGCTCCAGCGCCGCCACGATCAGCAGCACCAGGTCGGCGCCGTGCGCCCGGGCCTCCCAGAGCTGGTAGGAGCTGACCACGAAGTCCTTGCGCAGCACCGGGATCTGCACCGCGCGCCGGACCGCGTCCAGGTCGGCCAGCGACCCGCCGAACCGGCGCTGCTCGGTCAGCACGCTGATCACCCGGGCGCCGCCGGCCTCGTAGTCGCCCGCGAGCGCGGCCGGGTCGCCGATCTCGGCCATCGCGCCGCGGGACGGGCTGGCCCGCTTGACCTCCGCGATCACGCTGACGCCCTCCGCCTTGAGCGCCGCCAGGGCGTCAAGCGGGGACGGGGCCTTCGCCGCCTGGTCTTTCAGCTGCTCCAGAGAGACGAGCGACTGCCTGATCGCCAGGTCGGCGCGTACTCCCTCGAGGATCTCGTCGAGCACACTCACCGCGATTCGCCGTCTCCTCAAGTCGGAAATGTTGCTTCAGGCGATGCTAGCCGCCCGCGAAACGGAGTCCCGGCGGCCCCCCTGGAGTTTGCCTTCGCTATGCATTGGACTGACGTTCACGTGGCGGGGCCGGGTCGTCCTCGGTCGGGTCCTCGCCGCCGTTGAGCGACTCCCACATGGTCGCCGCGTCCAGCGCCCGGCCCGGACCGCGCGCTCCCCCGGCCCGGGCCCCCGCCGCCGCCGGGCCTTTACCCGCCGGGGCGTCGTAGCGGGCCGACATCACCGGCCAGCCGGGGCCGCGCAGCGCCGTGGCCACACCCGCCAGGAAGACCAGCAGCGCGCCGAGGAGCACCGCGACGTGCCAGGGGGTGCCGGTCATGACCGCCTGGCCGGCCGAGCCGGAGACGACGATCGACCCGCCGCCGACCACGCCGCTGGTGGTCGACCCGGCCGCGCCGGAGATAGCCGCGGAACCGGGCGACGCGACCTTGGACGCCGCGACCGAGATCACGGTCGCGGCGCTCACCGCGTTCAGGACGGCGGCGCCCGCCCCCGCGCCGAACAGTGCCAGCAGTACCCCGGCCACCCGGCGGAGCACTCCCCGGGTCGCGATCACCGCGGCCAGGCCCGCCAGCGCGGCCAGGGCCAGCGCGCCCGCCAGCGGCACCAGGTCAGAGCCGGACACGTTGACCACCTGCGCGGGCAGCGGCTTGGGCTGGGTG
>DASWUW010001078.1:0-7990 GCA_036406335.1 Trebonia sp. | reverse complement strand
CGGGGGCAAGGATGTTTTCATCCTCCAATGACCGGAGCGGAGGCGAAGACACGACCGGGGGGAAACGGGCCGTGTCCTAGCCTCCGCCCCGCGAGCCCGCCGTGCGGAGAAACGCCAGGACCGCGCGGACCCGGTTGTTGTCGGTATCACTCGGGGTCAGCCCGAGCTTGGTGAAGACGCCGGTGACGTGGGCCTCGACGGTCCGCGGGCTGAGGAACAGCTCCTTGCTGATCCCGAGGTTGGACCGGCCCTCGGCCATGTGCCGCAGCACGTCCAGCTCCCGCTCGTTCAGCTCCTCGACCGCGCTCGTCTTACGGTTGCGGTCCAGCAGCCGCCGGACGATCTCCGGGTCGATGACCGTCTCGCCCGCGGCCACCCGCTCCAGGCTGCCCATCAGCGCGCCGGCATCGGTCACGTTGTCTTTCAGCAGGTAGCCGACTCCGGAGCGGACCGACTCGAGCAGCTGGCCGGCGTAGGCGGTCTCGGCGTAGGTCGACAGGACCATGATCCCGGTCCCGGGGTACCGGCGGCGCACCTCCTGGGCGGTGCGGATGCCCTCGTCGGTGAACGTCGGCGGCATCCTGATGTCGAGAATGACCACCTCGGGGGGACCGGACCGGATCGCCGCCAGCAGCTCGGCGCCCGAGGCGGTGCTGGCGGTCACCTCGGCCCCGAGGGAGCGCAGCAGCAGGACCAGGCTGCTGCGGAACAGCCCCGAGTCCTCCGCGATCGCTAGGCGCACGGGATCTTCACCACCAGGCGGGTGCCCCGGCCGGGCGGGCTGTCGATGACGATTTCCCCGTCGAGCGCGCCGACCCGGTCGGTCATATTGGCCAGCCCGTGCCCGCCGCCGGCGATTCCGCCGCCCGCGGTGCCGCCGCCGGGGGCGCCGCCGGCGCCGTCGTCGGCGATCTCCATCTCGAGCATCTTCTCTCCCGCCCGGACGGTGACCGCCGCGCTAACCGCGCCGGCGTGCTTGACCACGTTGGCCAGTGCCTCGCAGGCGACAAAGTACAGGGTGGCCTCGGCCGCGGTTCCCAGCCGGCCCGGCGGCACCTGCACCCGGACCGGGAGCGGGAGCCGCTCCGCGACCTCCTCCAGCGCGGCGCCCAGTCCCGACTGGGAGAGCACCGCGGGGTGAATGCCGTGGGCTAGGTCGCGGAGCTCGGCCAGCACCGTCCGCAGGCCGTCGCGGGCCTGGCCGAAGGCGGCGGCCGCCGCCGGGTCGGCCGTGCCGGCCATCGCGGCGGCGAGGCGGGCGGTGATGCCCAGCAGGTGCTGCTGCACGCCGTCGTGCAGGTCGCGCTCGAGGCGCCGCCGCTCGGCCAGCTCGGCCTCCAGGATCCGGGCCCGCGAGGCCCGGACCTGGTCGAGTTTCTCCTGTGCGGCCCGGGCCTGCAGCCGGGCGTTGTCCAGGGCCAGCCCGCTCGTCGCGGTGGCGGCGTCGAACAGGTCCCGGTACCGGGCCAGCAGCGGGTCGGCGACGACTACCGCGATGGGCGCGCCCGCCCCGGCCCGGATGTAGGACACCAGCCGCTCCGGCGCGCGGCTGCTGAGCGCCCCCAGGCTGGAATCGGACGTGTCGAGGAGGTCCAGGGTGGGATCGTGCAGCACGCTGCGCAGCGCGTGGCGCACCGCGCCGATGTCGCCGCCCACCGCGACCTGGGCCGTCAGCTCGGTGACGTTCCTGATCAGCAGCAGCCGCTGCAGCAAGGCGACCAGGAACGCCACCGGGAGCGCGATGTCGACCAGGCCTTCCACCAGGTAGGCGGCGTTCGGCGAGCCGGACAGGCTGAACGTCATCATCAACGCGGACACGATCGCGGCGGTCACCGCGGCGATGCCGGCCACGATGATGGGGGTGATCACGATGCGGTCCAGGCCCCGGGTGCGCGCCAGCCGGATGGTCAGCAGGGCGATCACTCCGAGCCCGAACAGCCCCTCCACGCCGTGCTCCACGTAGTTCAGCACGTCGGAAAACCGCTGGTCGGGGAGCAGTGAGGGCCACCACCAGGACGACGGGCCGCCGTTCCACCGGGCCGTCGACGTCAGCGCCAGCAGCGTGCGGCCGCACAGCATCCACCCGGCCAGCGCCAGCAGGTATCCCCGGTGCAGCCGGGACAGCGCGAGATTGGGGTAGCGCAGCAGCGCCCAGGCGCCGAAAACGCGGTCCACGCCCCCGAAGACCAGGGCGTAAGCCGGCCAGGGCCCGTTCCAGGCGTCGATAAAATCCAGACAGCGGAAGAGGCCGGCCAGCATGAGCACGCCCGCGGTGACCCGCTGGCCCGGCTCCCGGCCGAGCAGCAGGCCGGTAAAGACAAAGGCGAGCGAGGCGGTCAGGTTGACCGCGGCCAGCACGGTCGACGTGTGCCACTCCGGTCCCTGCACCAGCACGCAGAACCCCGCGGCGGCGAGCAGGACGGCGGTCGCGGCGGGCCAGAAACGGCGTGGCCGCCCCAGCGCGGGCCAGGCCCGGCTCCCCGGCAGTGCGGGAGTAACAATGGCGCGCATCGCAGATCCGTTTGTCGGCGGCTCCCTGACGGGACCGGGTCAGGTTCTGTTAGTTAGACCGCTCTCCGGAAGAAGAGAGGCGACGGTACCGCACTCAACTCACGCGGGCTTGCGCACCGCATGGTTGACTGCCGCACGGCTGGGGGGAGAACCGTGAGGCGCGGTACCGCCGCACACGGTCACCATACAAGTTCCCCCGATCACCTAACAAGTGCGGCATTAAGCCTTCAACCCGGACATTTCCGGCTGAATGCCGGATTCAATTAATAGGCCCCGCCAGCGGCCGGGCCTGGTACCCGGCCGGCGGCGAACCCGGTACAGACCCGGTGATACCGCCCGGGCAGATGACCGGTTTTGCTATTTTTACCAGGTGGCCATGCAGCAGGAACACGCGAAGACCCGGGTCGTCTACTACATGCAGACGCACTCGCGCCCGGCCCAGCTCACCCGCCTGGTCCGGGCCATCACCGAAGGCAGCCCGGACGCGCTGGTGCTGATCGGTCACGACGCCACCGCCAAACCGCTCGACGGGCCCGCCTTCGAAGCGCTGGGCAACGTGCGCGTGCTGCCGCAGCAGGGCGGGTACGGAGACTTCTCTCACGTGGACCGCTATTTCGCCGCGGTCGACTGGCTGGACGGCCAGGGCATCGGCTACGACTGGCTGGAAAACCTGACCGGCCAGTGCTACCCGCTGCGCCCGATCGCCGAGATCGAGGCCACGCTGGCGGCGACCGAATCCGACGGGTTCCTGCTCTACAGCCCGGTGTTTCCCGAGCGCGTGCCGGACAGTGCCGACCAGGGGGCGGCGCCCGGGTACCGGCTGTGCCGGCCGTTCGACGCGAAGATGCGCTACGACTACCGGTTCTGGCGGCTGGGCCAGCCGACGCTGGCCAAGCGCCGCCTGATGCGCCCGTTTATGGTGCTCGACCTGGTGCAGCCGTGGTTCGAGGTGAGCAACTCCTTCGCCGCGCTGGGCATCCGGCACCGGCGTACCCCGTTCGGCCCGGGCTTCTACCTGTACGGCGGATCGTTCTTCTGCACGCTGCGGGCCGATGCCGCCCGCTACGCCCGGGACTACGCCAAGGCCAATCCCGACGTGGTCGGCTACTTCCGCCACAGCCTGGCTCCGGAAGAGGTATTCCTGCAGACGGTGCTGGTCAACTCGGGCAAGTTCAGCTTCGTGGCCGACTCCCGGCGCTACATCGACTGGACCGGCTGCACGCATCTCAGCCCGCGCACGCTCGGCCTCGAGGACCTGGACCAGATGCTGGCCAGTGACGCGCACTGGGCCCGCAAGCTCGACCTGTCCGCGGGGGCCGAACTCTTCGACCAGCTCGACCAGCGGATCCGGCCCGGGCTGCGGACGCAGTAACACTGCGGTTCACCGCAGGACCGCTTGCACCGGTGCTCCTGTGTGGCCCTGCTCTCATCCGGAGGCCGTTCACACCAGTGGCCCCGCCCGGCACCTCACGTAATAATACCGTAATAACATCACGTGACCGTACTGTGATAACACTAGGTAATCGTTATGTAATAGACGGGTCACGGTCATCATAGAATCACTCGTCTTTCTCGATGCTCTTTTTCATGATTTCGCACCAACCGTCAGAGTGATCACGATACGGTTACACCCGGATCACGGTAAGGACGGGAACGCAGGCCCGGACGGGCTTGCGGGACATACAGCGACTTCGGATAGGTGCTGGCGAGAATGCTCAGAATGTCTGCTCCGGGCAGGCACGGCCGCCCCGCTAAAACGCCTAGGCGGCCTTCTAAGTGGCAAGCGGGCCTGACCCTGCTGCTCGCCGGATCGGCGGCCGGCTTGACCTTTGTTATGTACCCGGGCCCGGCGGTCAAGCCGGTCAGTGACCAGCTGGCGGGCGGATTCGTCGCCGTTCCCGACTTCTCCGGCGCTCTCGGCCAGGGCGAAGTCAGTTCGTTCTCCGCGCTCCCGCAGCCGATCACCACCGCCACCGCGGCGAGCGAGGCCCCCCGGCACAAGCGCCCTCCGGTCAAGCCCGCGCCCACGGACACGGCGACCGCCGCCGCGGTGCCCGCCGCTTCCCCGGCTGCGCCCGCCTCCGGTTCCTCCGGCCCGCTGGCGGGCGGGAGCTACGCCGGGTCGCTGGTGCTGAACGCCTCCGGGGCCCAGCTGGCGGCGTGGAATCAGACCTCGTCGTACTGCCCCCAGACGTCCTGGCAGGTGTCCGACGGCACGGTGAAGACCGACTCCGGCGGCGACGTCGCGCTGGGGACCACCGGGACCACCGGCAGCTGCGTGGCACTGGTCAGCCCCGGCGCCTACTCCTCGAACGTGATCGAGGCCAGCATCGACTTCCCGGCGCTGCCGGGCAAGTCCGGCACCATCGCCGACTGGACGTCGTTCTGGCTGACCGACGGCGCCACCTGGCCGATGGACGGCGAGCTGGACGCGGTGGAGGCGCAGCCGGTCAACGGGCAGAACGCCGTGTCCTGGCACAGCGGCACGACCTCGTCGCCGTTCACCGCGTCGACCAACGGCTGGGCCTCCGGCGGCACGATGCCGGTGGAGGGGGCCAACGTGACCGCCGGCTGGCACACCGTGGACATCGTCTACACCAAGGGTTTCTTCGCGGTGTACTACGACGGCCACCAGTACACCAGCTACACCAGCGACAACGTCACCGGCTCGCCGCTCAACATCTACATCACCACCAGCGTGACTCCGGACAACGGCACCATCCAGTCGGAGCTGGGCGGCCCCCCGCAGAACTCCGACTCCTCGCCGGCCACCTACGCGGTCAAGGACCTGAAGGTCTGGTCCTTCAAGTAACGCGGCCAGCCCGGATACCAGGTTGACGCAGGATGCGACGATGACGGCGAGCAGCGGGAACGACAGCCAGGCGTGCCGCAGCACCGTCCGCCGGATCTGCCGGGACTCGATATTGGTGTCCGAGACCTGGAACGTCATGCCGATGGTGAAGGCCAGGTAGGCGAAGTCGGTGTAATCGGGTGCCCCGGTCCCGTTGAAGTTGATGCCCCCGGGGCTGCCGGCGTAGTAAAGCTGCGCGTACTTCAGGGTGTACACCGTGTGGACCAGGGCCCAGGACACGAAGACCGAGACCAGGGCCAGGCCGGCCCGGGCGTACTTCACGTCTCCGTGAGCGGCGCCGGCGCCGAACAGCACCACTCCCACCGCGATCAGGCTGGCGGCCGCCGCGCAGAGGATCACCAGGTCGGTCAGGTCCCGGCCGGGATCCTCCCGCTTGGCGTCGGCCTCGGCCGCCACCGGGTCCAGCCGCCACACGGTGAACCAGGTCCAGCCGCTGTAGACCAGCGCCAGGATGTCCCACCCGATCAGCGGCGCGGCGCGGGCCGCCCCGGTCGCGAGGGCGATCACGACCCCGGCGACGGCCGCGATAAATGAACCCAGCAGCTTCATCCGGGCCGAGGTGACTCTCCGGACGCCGGCCGGACGGGCCGGGGATTGTGATGACATGCCACCAGGATGGCAGGTCAGTCCGCCTCAGGAGTACCGCCCATCATCCGCAGCATCGGCAGGCCGCCAGTCCGGACGAACCGGGTCACCAGCACGGCCGCCAGGATCAGGAAGACGATGTTCAGCCAGGTGGTGTAGTCCCAGGAAATGCCCTGATCGGGGAGGTGGGCAGAACTCCGGGCGGGCACCAGGCCCAGCCCGCCGAAGACGAACTCGGTCACGTACCCGGCGGCGGCCATCGCCGCGAAGAAGACGGCGAACAGGAACGCGGCCATTTTTAGGCCGTAGTACTTGCGGTAGATGTTCAGGATCGGAGCGATGATCAGGTCGGCGAAGATAAACGCGACCACGCCGCCGAAGCTGATCCCGCCCTGCCACAGCACCACCGCCAGCGGCACGTTCCCGACCGAGCAGACGAACGAGATCACCGCGACGACGGGCCCGATCAGCGGCCCCCACAGCCGGGCCGCGAGCGGGTGCCCGGCGAAGAAGAACGCCCGCCAGAACGAGTCCGGCACCCACGCCGCGATCGCCCCCGCGGCCAGCAGCCCGATCACCAGGTCGCGCAGGATCGCGGCCCACTCCATCACGAACACCTGGCTGACCGAGGTGAAGCCGTCACCGGACAGCAGGCGCCGGGTGAACGAGCCGTCCCGCGCGACCGACATGTCCATCGCGGCGTGCCCCTCCATCGATCCCGCCAGGCCCGCTTCCGCCTGCTGGCGGGCCCGGGCGAGCAGGCCGCCCCGGAGGAACAGGCGGAACAGCACCGCCAGGAAGACGATCATCAGCGGGCCCCCGGTGAACTCGGCCAGGGTGAACTGCCAGCCCATGAGCAGCGCGAGGATCACCCCGAGTTCGATCACCAGGTTGGTGGAGGCGATCTCGAAGGCCATCGCCGCGGTGAAGTCAGCCCCCTGGCGGAACAGCGCGCGGGCCAGCGCCACCGCGGCGTAGGAGCAGGAGGACGACGCAGCTCCCAGCCCGGCCGCGACCGCCAGCGTCCGCGGCCTCGCGTCGCCCAGCAGCCGGACGACGGCAGAGCGGCGCACCACCGCCTGGATGACGGCCGACAGCGCGAATCCGAGGATCAGCGCCCAGGTGATCTCCCAGGTCATCGACCCGGTGAGGGACAGGGCACGCAGCACCGCGCGGCCCAGCCGGGCGGCGGGTGTCACTCTTCGGGTCGTTCGGCGGCGGCGCGGGCCTGCTCGGCCCGCTTGCGCTGGGTCACGTCGGCCGCGGCCCCGACCCATTCGGCGATCTCGCCGTCGGCGTCGAACAGGGGCGCTGCCCGAGACAGCGTCCAGGCGGGCGAGCCGTCCGGCCGCAGGACCCGGTGCTCGAGCTCGAACACGGCCTTGTCCCGGATCGCCGACTGGATGGCACTGAGAACTTCGGGCTGGTCGTCGGGCTGGATGTACTCATCCAGCCAGCTCACGGTCGGACTGCTGGTATCGGCGATGAAGCCACGGCCGTCGAGCGCCCGCATCTCGGTCCAGTCCGGGCTCATGCGGTAGACGACATCCCAGCTCGCGTCGATCAGCGCGCGGAAGCGCTCCTGACTTTCCCGGCGCACCCGCGCCAGCACGATCTGCCCGCCGACCCGGGCCACCAGTTCCCGGGCCGAGAACGGCTTGGCGATGTAGTCGTCCGCCCCCGCCAGCAGGCCGTCGACCGCGGCGTCGCGGCCGGCCCGTGCGGTCAGCAGCAAAACCGGCGTGTCCTGCAGGCCCGGTTCGGCCCGCAGTGCCCGCAGCAGGCTCACGCCGTCCCGCCGCGGCATCATCACGTTAGCCAGCACCAGGTCAGGGTGCAGGCGGCGGGCCAGCCGCAGGGCTTCCTCCCCGTCCTTGGCCGCGGTCACCCGCCAGCGGGCACTGAGCAGGCGGCCCAGGTACGCGCGCATGTCCCCGTTGTCATCGGCGACCAGTACGTGGGCACCGGACGCGCGCGGCCGCAGGACAGGATCGGCTCCCGCCGTTTCGGCCTCGAGGATCT
>DASWUW010001077.1:0-2065 GCA_036406335.1 Trebonia sp. | reverse complement strand
CCAGCGCGCTGCCGCAGCTAGTCCGGCACGACGGCTGGGAGTACCATCTCCACGCGACCGCGCCCGACGCCCCGCTGGCGGACCGGATGGCGGTGGATGCCGCGATGGCGTTCGCCGACGTGATCCGTACCGGTGAGCTGGCCCGGCTGCGCTACTGCGCCGCCCTCGACTGCGACGACGTGCTGGTCGACCTGTCCAAGAACCGGTCCCGCCGCTTCTGCGGCCCGACCTGCGCCAACCGGGTCAACGTGGCCGCTTACCGGTCCCGTCGCAGCGCTAGCTGACCCAGCAGCCGGGCCAGCTAAGTCAGCCCGGCCAGCCAGAGCGGCAGCGTGCGCGGCGAGCCAGGGAAGCTCCGCCTCGCCCATCGGCGTGGCCGGCGGGACCTGGACAAACGGCCAGATCTCCTCGGAGACGGCCCGCCAGTCGGCGGTCGCGTTCATCTCGCCCAGGATGGAGAACAGCCCCAGGTTAATCCGCTGGACGATCACGTAGGACCGCGGAATCGCCGCGTACGCGGCCAGCGGGCTCTTGAAGTCGAAGAACCGGCGGGCCACGGAGGAGGCGTACTCGCTGGTCATGGTGCGCCGCCCGCGCACCCGGATGGTGTCGTAGAACAGCGACATGTGCTCCACGATCTCGTCGGTCCCGATGGGCGCGCCCGCGGTGAGAAAGCCGGCCTGCTCCATGGCGGCGCGGAAGCCCTCGGGATCGTTCCGCAGGCACAGCGCTTCGATCATCGCCACCAGCGGGTCCAGCTCGCGGTCGGTGAAGTGCTTGACCAGGCCGAAGTCGAGGAAGGTGACCCGTCCGCCCGGCTCGAACAGGTAGTTGCCCGGGTGCGGGTCCCCGTTGAAGGCCTTCAGCCCGTACAGCGAACGGAAAGTGAACCGGTAGACGGTCTCCGCCGCCAGGTCACGCTCCTCCTGAGACCAGGTGAGCATCTCGCTAAACCGCGCCCCCGCCGCCAGTTCGCTGGTCAGCACGCGGGCGGTGGACAGCTCGTCGATGATCTTCGGCACCCGCGCGGTCGGGTGGCCGTCGAAGTAGGCGGCGAAGGCCCGCTGGTTGTCCGCCTCGCGCTCGTAGTCGAGCTCCTCGCCGATCCGCTCCCGCAGTTCCTCGATCAGCGCGGTCACGTCCTGACTGGGCGCTG
The DNA here is from genome assembly GCA_036406335.1 of Trebonia sp. Classification (GTDB taxonomy): domain Bacteria; phylum Actinomycetota; class Actinomycetes; order Streptosporangiales; family Streptosporangiaceae; genus Trebonia. Next base: position 909 of record DASWUW010001077.1, on the reverse strand, counting down.
CCATCTTCAGCAGCGACCGGATCAGCGATACGTTGCCGAGATCGGCGGTGATGGTCTCGGCGATACCCGGGTACTGCACCTTGACCGCCACGGCCTGGCCCTCGGCGGTAATGGCCCGGTGCACCTGGCCGATCGACGCCGCGGCGATAGGCAGCGGGTCCCACTCGGCGAAGACCCGCTCGGGGACATCGCCCAGCTCGGCCAGGATGACCCCCGCGGCCAGCTCGGGGGACATCGGCGGCACGCTGTCCTGGAGCCGGCCCAGGACCTTGCGGGCCGGCGGGGCGATACCGTCGTCAACGTAGCTGGCGAGCTGCCCGATCTTCATCAGCACGCCCTTCATCGTGCCGAGCGTGTCCGCCACGTCCTGCGCGGTGCGCAGGGCCAGGTCGTCGCGCAGCTGCTGGCGGTGCTCACCCGCCGTCGCGAACAGGCGGGGCGCGTTCACCGCGTAGCGGGCGCCGCCGCGGGCGGCCAGCCGCATCGCGGTCAGCCCCCGGCTGACCCGCAGTCTCGGTTCGCTCACCGCGGCCGGGCCTGCAGGGGCGCTTCCCGGCCGTCCGCCGCCGGGCGCTCGGCGGCGGCGCGCATCCGCAGGGTAAGCCGCTGCCGGGCCTCCAGCACCCCGGGCTCGCCCAGGTAGAGCGCGTCGAGCAGGCCGAGCACCTGGCGGACCTCCTCGCGTTCCGGCGGCACCGAATCCCGTCCGGGACCGCCGTCGCCGAAGCCGTACATGTCCCGCGCCCAGCGGGGCAGCGACGCCGCCGACGCGGCGGCCACGGTCTGCCACACCTCCGCCAGTTCCGGCTCCGCGTCGGGCAGGGCCAGCAGGTACGCCGCCGTGTCCTCGGTCGACTGGCTGGTCGCCAGCACGGGGCGGACGTCCTCGAAGTAGGCCTCGAGCTGGCC
>DASWUW010001076.1:0-1816 GCA_036406335.1 Trebonia sp. | reverse complement strand
GGTGCCGGCGGGGCGATCGGCCCCGACCTGGCCAGCTGGCTGGCCGGGCAGCAGGCGCCGCGGGTGGTCCTCGCCGGACGGCGCGGGCCCGCGACCCCCGGTGCGGCCGCCGTCGCCGCGCTGGTCGCCGGGGCCGGAAGCGAGATCCGGCTGGCCGCCTGCGACGTCACCGACCACGACCAGATGAGCGGGCTGCTCGGCTGGTCCGGCGACGGCGGGCGGCCGGTCAGCGCCGTCGTGCACGGGGCGGTCGCCGTCGACCTCAAGCCGGTCGCCGACACGACGGTCGCCGACCTGGCCCTCGCCCTGGGTGCCAAAGCCGGCGGGGCCGCGGTGCTCGACACCCTCACGGCCGGGGACGACGCCCCCCAACTCGTATTGTTCTCCTCGATCGCCGCCACCTGGGGGGTGGCCGAGCACGGAACTTACGCGGCGGCCAACGCCTACCTGGACGCCCTGGCCGAGAACCGCCGCGGCCGCGGGCTGCCCGCCACCTCGGTGCCCTGGGGCGTCTGGTCCTCGGGCGGCCGCTTCGACGCGGACGCGGCGGTAGGCGGCCGCCCGGTGAGCCTGATCCCCGAGCGGCTGGCCCGGCAGGGACTGCGGCTGCTCGACCCCGGGCGCGCGCTGGCCATGCTCGGCCAGGTACTCGCCGCGGACGAGACCGGCACCGCGGTCGCCGACGTGGACTGGGCCCGGTTCGCCCCGGTGTTCACCGCGGCCCGCCCCTGGCGGCTGCTCGAGCGGATACCGGAGGCACAGCCGCCCGTCCCGGCCGGCCTGGACGCCGTCGGCCCGGCGGCCGGCGGCCTGGCCGCGGACCTGGCCGGGCTGAACCCGGCCGAGCGCGAGCGCCTAGTCACCGCCCTGGTGCAGCGGCAGGCGGCGGCGGTGCTCGGGTTCGCCGCGGAAAGCGACGTGGACGCGGCCCGGGCGTTCCGCGACCTGGGCTTTGACTCGCTGACCGCGATCGAGCTGCGCAACCGGCTCAACGCCGCGGCCGGCGTCACCCTGCCGTCCACCGTCGTGTTCGACTACCCGTCCCCGGCCGTCCTGGCCCGGCACGTCATCAGCCTGCTGAGCGGCATCTCGCAGTCCGGGGCGGCCCGGCGCCCGGCCGGCCCGGCCCTGGACCCGGGCGACCGGGTGGCGATCGTCGGCCTCGGCTGCCGGTTCCCCGGCGGCGCCGACTCACCCGAGGCCCTGTGGCGGCTGCTGGCGGTCGGCGGCGACGCGGTCGGCTCGTTCCCCGCTGACCGCGGCTGGGACCTGAGCGGCCTGCTCGACACCGCCGGCGGCCGCCGCGGCGCCTCCTCCACCAGCGAAGGCGGGTTCGTCACCGGGGCCGGGGACTTCGACCCGGCGTTCTTCGGCATCTCGCCGCGCGAGGCCATCGTGATGGACCCCCAGCAGCGGCTGCTGCTGGAAACCGCCTGGGAGGCAGTCGAGCGGGCGGGCATCGACCCGTTGTCGCTCCGCGGCAGTGCGACCGGGGTGTTCGCCGGCGCCGCCAGCTCCGGCTACGCGGGCGCGGCAATGACGGTAGAGGGCGCCGAAGGTCACCTCATCACCGGCAACGTGACCAGCGTGATCTCCGGCCGGATCTCTTACGTGCTCGGCTTGGAGGGCCCGGCCGTCACCCTCGACACGGCGTGCTCCTCGGCGCTGGTCGCCCTGCACCTGGCGGCTCAGGCGCTGCGGGCGGGGGAGTGCACGCTGGCGCTGGCGGGCGGGGTGATGGTGATCGCGGACCCGGCTGAGTTCATCGGTTTCTCCCGGCAGCGGGCGCTGGCCGCTGACGGCCGGTGCAAGGCGT
>DASWUW010001075.1:0-2412 GCA_036406335.1 Trebonia sp. | reverse complement strand
GCCCGCGGAATCCATCTCCACCTCCTCGACCTGCTCGGCATCGATGTCATACAACCCCGCTGGTCAGAACCCTGACCCAACCCGAACGGCCTACATACGAACTACGGGACTAGCCGAGCGACCGGGGTCTGTCCCGCCGATCAAGGCTGATCGGCCGGACGGGATTCGGCCCGGCCTTCTTCGCACATCCGTGTGCCCGATCCCGTTTGCCTCCCCGGTCCAGGGGCATCCGGTGGCCGCCTGTCGAGCCGCGTCGAATTCGCGTCGCGCGCTGAGGAAGGGGATCAGGGATGAGTACACGCGCTGCGTCGTCGCGAATACGGCGGCCGAGTTCACGGAGCCCGCGCCGCGGCTCGTCGTCCGCCGCCTCGCACGAGCCGGCGCTGGTGGCCCTCGGCCGCGCGGGCTTCGTCGCCCGGGGCGTGATCTACCTCCTGGTCGGCTGGATCACGCTGATGATCGCGCTCGATCACCGGGCCGGCGAGGCCGACCGTACCGGGGCTCTGGAGTTCATCGCCGGCAAGCCGTTCGGCTTCGTCGTCCTGTGGTTCCTGGTCGTCGGCTTCGCCGGGATGGCGCTGTGGCGCGTGACGTCGGCGGTGTGGCCGCACCTGCCGGACAAGGACGGGGCCGGGTCCCGGCTCGCCTCGGCGGGCAAAGCAGTGCTCTACATCGTCGCCGCGTACACCACGGCCCGGTTCGCGGCCACCGGCCACGCGAGCGCCTCGTCGAACCAGCAGTCGGCGGACTTCACCGCCGACCTGATGCGGCACAGCGGCGGCCGGTGGCTCGTCGGTGTGGCCGGGGCCGGCCTGGTCGTCGGCGGCGGCTTCATGATCAAGCGGGCGCTGGAGAAGCGCTTCGCGAAGGAGCTTTCGACCGGATCGATGTCCGCCTCCACTCGACGCCGGGTGCTGATGCTCGGGGCCGTCGGCAAGACGGCGCGCGGGGCGATCATCGTGGGCGCGGGCTGCTTCCTGATCGACGCGGCCGTCCGGTTCGATCCCTCGCGGGCCCGCGGCGTGGACGGCACCCTCCGTGCCCTCGCCGCCGCTCCGCTCGGCCCAATTATCCTGATCGTGATGGCCCTGGGCCTGGCCGCCTTCGGCGCCTACTCCTTCTGCGAAGCGCGATGGCGGCGACTGTAGCGGCGGCGGGCCACCGCCGGGCGATCGTCGACCGCCGGTGCCGCACGCTCGCCCAGATCGCCATGGCCTGTCTGCTGGCGGCCCTGGCCACGCTGGTGGTCACCGTCATCTACTTCCACGGCCTCATCATGCTGGCGGCGGTCCTGTCCACAGTGGTGTTGACCGGCGTCGGCGCCTGGTGGTTCCTCGCCCGCCGCGGAGTCCTGCGGTGGCTCGGAGCGGGGCTGGCGGCGGCCGCGCCGGTGGTGCTGGTCGTGCTCTCGGCCGTGGCCGGGTTCTGGCTCGACGGCGTCACGGTCGCGGTGCTCGGCGCGGCCGGGCTGCTCTGCGCCCGAGCCGCGGTGCGCGGCCTGGACCAGCCGCCGGAGTTCGTCCGACCGCGTTATCGGCGCACCCCCCGCCCCCGCAAGCCGGTGCTGATCATGAATCCGGTCTCCGGCGGCGGCAAGGTCGGCCAGGCCGGTCTGGTGGGCAAGGCCGAGGCCCTCGGCGCCCGGGTCCTGCTCCTGGATCCCGACGCCGACCAGGACGTCGCCGAGATGGCGCGCAAGGCCGTCGCCGACGGCGCCGACCTGCTCGGCGTGGCCGGCGGCGACGGCACCCAGGCCCTGGTCGCGGTGGTCGCCGCCGAGCACGACGTGCCGTTCCTGGTGCTGTCCGCCGGGACCCGGAACCACTTCGCGATGGATCTGGGCCTGGACCGCACCGACCCGGCCGCGGGCCTGGACGCGCTGCGCGACGGCGTGGAACTGCGGGTGGACCTCGGGGTCGTGGCCGGCCGGCCGTTCGTCAACACCGCCTCGTTCGGGGCCTACGCCGAGATCGTGCAGAACCCGCAGTACCGGGACTCGAAGGCCGGAACGGCGCTGGACAGCCTGCCCGACCTGCTCCCGGCTGACGGGGCGACGCTCACCGTGGACGCCGACGGCGACCAGCTGCCCTCCCCGCAGGTGCTGCTGGTGAGCAACAACCCCTACATGGAGTCCGGCACCCTCGGCGGCGGCCGCCGTCCGCGCCTGGACCGCGGCCTTCTCGGCGTGGTGGCCGTCCGCGTCGAGGGTGCGCTCAGCGCGGCGCAGATGGCGCTGCTGGGCACCGCGTCCGGAGCCGTGACCGTGCGCGAGGCCCGCGAGGTGCGGATCGACGCGGCGGAGGCGAAGATCGCGGTCGCCGTGGACGGCGAGGCTCTGAGCCTGGAAACGCCGGTGATCTGCACGATCCGCCCCGGCGCCCTGCGCGTCCGGGTGCCGCGCAACCGGCCCGG
>DASWUW010001074.1:0-9185 GCA_036406335.1 Trebonia sp. | reverse complement strand
CTTCTGCTTCTCGCGGATCTGGAGCAGGTACTCACTGTCCTTGGAGCGGATCCGGCCGTGCTCACCCGGCGGGTAGGGACGGATCTCGATCGGGCACTTCGGCGAGTCGCACTTAGAGCCCTTGAGGAAAAGCTTGACCTTCTCTCGGCGGCACAGCTTGCAGTCCGCCCCGGTGTAACGAGCCATCGTTCAGTGTCTCCTCAGACGCGCCGGCGCTTGGGCGGGCGGCAGCCATTGTGCGGAACGGGGGTGACGTCCTGGATCGAGCCGACCTCGAGGCCGGTCGCCTGCAGCGACCGGATCGCGGTCTCGCGGCCGGAGCCGGGACCCTTGACGAAGACGTCGACCTTACGCATCCCGTGCTCCATGGCACGCCGGGCCGCGGCCTCCGCGGCCTGCTGGGCGGCGTAGGGGGTGGACTTGCGTGAGCCCTTGAACCCGACCTGGCCGGAGGACGCCCACGCGATCACGTTCCCGGTGGGGTCCGTGATCGAGACGATGGTGTTGTTGAACGTAGACCGGATGTGGGCGTGCCCGTGAGCGATGTTCTTCCGCTCTTTGCGGCGCACCTTCTTCGGCGCACCCGGCTGGCTGCTCTTGCGAGGCGGCATGTGCTTCCTGACTCCTGGTGAGGTGATCGGTCCCGGAGGGGACTACTTCTTCCCGGTCTTCTTCTTGCCGGCCACGGTCTTCTTCCGGCCCTTGCGGGTGCGCGCGTTGGTCTTCGTCCGCTGGCCGTGCACCGGGAGCCCCCGGCGGTGCCTGATGCCCTGGTAGCAGCCGATCTCGATCTTGCGGCGGATATCGGCGGCCACTTCGCGGCGGAGGTCACCCTCGACCTGGTAGTTCGCGTCGATCCACTCGCGCAGCTTCTGCAGGTCGTCCTCGGTCAGCGCGTGAACCCGGGTGTCGCCGCTCACGCCGGTGGCGGCGAGCGTCGCGGTAGCCCGGGTGGGACCGATGCCGTAAACGTAGGTAAGGGCGACCTCGAGGCGCTTTTCGCGCGGCAGGTCGACACCAGAGATTCGTGCCATCTCGGGGCAGTTCTCCTTCAGGTGGTGGAGGTCCTTCGCACCGCTTCCCGCCCCTGCCCGAGGCGGGCCCCGGCCTCCAACCGGGGGTAACGGCCACTGCGGAGAACCAGCGGGCCGTGCGCGGTGCGCGTATGGAGTGCTTATTTAGTTAGTGGCTTCCAGTCACGGCTGGCGGTACTGCTTAGCCCTGGCGCTGCTTGTGCCGGGGGTCCGAGCAGATCACCATGACGCGGCCGTGGCGGCGGATGACCCTGCACTTGCTGCAGATCTTCTTGACGCTCGGCTTGACCTTCACGGCAAACTTCCCCTCATGGCTGGCCCGCGGATGCGGGCCGGTTAGCTCCCGGCGGCTAGGCCGGGAAGCCGTTACTTGTACCGGTAGACGATGCGGCCGCGGCTCAGATCGTACGGACTGAGCTCCACGACCACCCGGTCGTCCGGCAGAATACGGATATAGTGCATCCGCATTTTCCCGCTGATGTGAGCGAGTACCTTGTGCCCGTTGTCCAGCTCCACTCGGAAGAAAGCATTAGGCAGTGTTTCGACCACCGTGCCTTCAATCTCTATGGCGCCGTCCTTCTTGGGCATATTCTCCGCGCTTCATCATGGGTAGTCATGGCTAGCGTTGCGGCTGCCCGCAGCAGCCTAGGCGGAAAAGGCTGAGCTAGACATGACGTGCTCCCCGGCAGCAACCGCGGGCGGGAACCACGCAGTGCCGGACGGAAAGCCAACCGACGGGCCGCAGCAGATTCTACTGCACCCGTCCCGCGAACGCGAACCGGCTGCATAACGCCAAAACCCGCGCGCTCTATTCCCGGGAAGGCGCTTCCGGGAAGCAGGGCCGCGTGGCCGGCGTATGCGCCTGACTCCTAGAGTACCCGAGGACTACGGGTCGTGCCGCCGGCGCCGCTCCAGCGCCAGCCACCACGGGATGACCACGAGCAGGAACCACGGGATCCAGGCGGCGGCGCCGCCGCTGGCCAGGCCCACCACGACCCAGACGACGACGCCCAGTGCGCCGACCACCGCCCAGGTGATCCAGGCCGCGCTGTGCACCGGGAGAAGCTGCCCGCCCGACGGGCGTTCCAGGTTCGGACTCCGGCGCCGGGCGACCGGGCGGATGGCGGCCGAGGGCAGCTGGTACAGGTCGATCGCGGGCAGGTCGGCGAGCAGGTCGTCCAGCTCACCGCGGGTCCGGGCGGCGAACACCCCTTCCAGGCGGCCTTCGAACTCCTCCGCGGTCAGCCGTCCGACCGCGTGATGCTCGCGCAGCAGTTCGGACGCCCGTTCCCGGTCGGCGTCGGATGCGCGCAGCCGCGGGTCACCCGGCATCAGGGCCGCCGTCGGCGACAGAGACCGCGGGGCGGGGAAGAGTAAGCCGGGCCCGTTCCGGATGACCTGAACTTCCTGCCTTCTCCTCCTCGCGGGCGGTGAGTACCCACGGACCGTCCGCGGTGACGGCCACCGTGTGCTCGAAGTGCGCGGCCCGGGAATTGTCCGCGGTAATGACCGTCCAGCCGTCGTCCAGCTCGGTGACGTGCCGTCCGCCCCGGGTGATCATCGGCTCGATCGCCAGCGCCATCCCGGCCCGCAGCTGCGGGCCCTGGCCCGGCGGCCCGTAGTTGCGCACTACGGGGTCCATGTGCATCTCGGTTCCGATGCCGTGCCCGGTGTACTCGCGGATCAGCCCGTACTCGCCCGCGGCGCGCACCGACTGCTCCACCGCATGCGAGATGTCGCCCAGCCGTCCGCCCGCGACCGCGCGGGCGATCCCGGCCCACATCGACGCTTCGCAAGCATCAAGCAGGGCCTGGTCCGCCGGGTCGATCTCGCCGACTCCCAGCGTGAGCGCGGAGTCCCCGTGCCAGCCGTCCAGGATCGCCCCGCAGTCAATGGAGATCACGTCGCCGGCCCGCAGCACCTGCCCGGCCGCGGGGATCCCGTGCACCACCTGCTCGTTCACCGACGTGCAGACCGATCCCGGGTACCCGAAGTAGCCCAGGAACGACGGCACCGCCCCGGCGCCGCGGATCTCGCGTTCGGCGATCGCGTCGAGCCCGGCCGTGCTGATCCCCGGCCGCACCGCCTCCCGGAGAATCTCCAGAGTGCGCGCCACGACCTGCCCGGCCGCGTACATGCGGTCGATCTGCTCGGCCGACTTGAGCTGAATCGCCGGTTCTTTCCGCAGCCGCATGGCTCGCACCTCCAGTAGTAACGCTACCTTCGGTTCCGCCCTCTAGCGGACGTAGGGTTCCAGCGCCGAGAGCGCGCGCTGGGTGACCTCTTCCACCGGGCCGGTCGCGTCGATGCCGACCAGGATCCCGTCGTCGGCGTAGAAGGCGATCAGCGGTGACGTCTGGGAGCTGTACACCTCGAGCCGGTGCCGGATGACGTCTTCCTTGTCGTCGTCCCGCTGGAACAGCTCACCGCCGCAGTCGTCGCACACGTCCGGCACCGACGGCGGCTCGTACAGCACGTGCCAGACCCGCTGGCAGCGGCGGCAGGTGCGGCGCCCGGACAGCCGCCGGACGACTTCCTCTTCGTCCACCACGAGCTCGAGGACCACGGTCAGCCTGGTGTCCAGCTCGGCCAGCATCTTCTTCAGCGTGTCGGCCTGGGGGACGTTCCGCGGGAAGCCGTCGAGCAGGAAGCCCGCCTTGGCGTCGGCCTCGGCCAGCCGGTCGCGGACCATCGCCACCGTGACCTCGTCGGGGACGAGGTCACCGCGGTCCATGTACTCCCTGGCCTTGGCCCCCAGCTCGGTGTTATTGGCGACGTTGTAGCGGAAGATGTCACCGGTCGAGATGCGCGGGATGGCCAGCTGTGACGCGATGAAGTGAGCCTGAGTTCCCTTGCCCGCTCCGGGGGGCCCGACCAGGACGATGCGCACTAGCGGAGGAAGCCTTCGTAGTTTCGCTGCTGCAGCTGGCTCTCGATCTGCTTGACCGTGTCTAGGCCGACGCCCACCATGATGAGCAGGCTCACGCCGCTGAACGGGAACTGGTTGCCCACGCCGATTACGGCCAGCGCGACCAGCGGGAAGAGCGCGACCACGCCGAGGTAGATCGACCCGGGAGTGGTCAGCCGGTTCAGCACGTAGCTGAGGTACTCGGCGGTCGGCCGCCCGGGCCTGATACCGGGGATGAACCCGCCGTACTTCTTCATGTTGTCGGCGACTTCAACCGGGTTAAAGGTGATCGACACGTAGAAGAACGTGAACGCGAGGATCAGGGCGAAGAATATGCCCAGGTACAGCCACATATCGGACAGGTTGCTGCTCGCGCTGCCAACCTCCAGGTAGCGCTGCACCCAGGACTGCCAGCCGGAGGGCTTGCTCTGGTTGCCGAACAGCGATATCCCGAGCTGCGGAAGGTACAGCAGGCTGGAGGCGAAGATGACCGGGATGACGCCGGCCTGGTTCACCTTGATCGGGATGTAGGTAGACGTGCCGCCGTACATCCGGCGGCCCACCATCCGCTTGGCGTACTGTACCGGGACGCGCCTTTGAGCCTGCTCCATGAAGACCACGAAGGCGATGACCACCATGATCACGACCAGCGAGAGCAGCGCGGTGAACGTGCCCTTGGTTTGGTAGATGGTGAGCAGCTCGCCCGGGATGACCGCGATCACCTGGGTGAAGATCATGACGGACATGCCGTTGCCGATGCCGCGGTCGGTGATGAGCTCGCCCATCCACATGATCACCGCGGTGCCCGCGACCATGGTGATCACCATCGTCGCGATGCGGAAGACCGACGCGTCCGGGATGACCGCGACGTTGCACCCGGGGAAGAGCGTGCCGCTGCGGGCCAGCTCGATGTACCCGGTGGACTGCAGAATGGCCAGGCCGATGGTCAGGTACCGGGTGTACTGGGTGATCTTCGCCTGACCGGACTGGCCCTCGTTCTTCAGCGTCTCCAGCCGCGGGATGACCACGGTGAGCAGCTGGAGGATGATGCTCGCGGTGATATAGGGCATGATGCCGAGCGCGAACACCGACATGTACTTGAGCGCGTTGCCGCTGAGCAGGTCGACGATCTGCAGCGTGCCGGCGATACCGGAGTGGGACGCGACCTGCGAGCACGTCGAGACGTTGGCCTCGTTGATACCCGGGGCGGGCAGCGACGAGCCGAACCGGAACAGGGCGACGATACCCAGCGTAAAAAGCAGCTTTTTGCGCAGGTCAGGCGTTCGGAACGCCCGGATGAACGCGGTCAGCATGCGTGATCCCTCTTCATCGGCGGAACCTGCGTTTAAAACGGCTTCCGTATCCTATCCGCAGGCGTACCCAAGGAGCTAGCTCGTCCAAGGGTCATACCCTTGAACGAGCCAGCGTGGGTTACAGTGCCAGCACCCGCGGGTGCCTTGGCTTAATCGAGCCTAACCGAGCAGCGTGACCGTTCCGCCCGCTGCCTCGATCTTCTGCCGGGCCGACGCCGAGACCTTGTGCGCACTTACCTGCAGTGCCACGGTCAGGTCGCCGTCGCCGAGCACCTTGACCAGTTCGCCGCGGCGCACCGCGCCGTTGGTGTTCAGGTTCTCCGGCGTCACCTCGCCGCCCGACGGGAACAGCTCGGCGAGCCGCGCCACGTTGACGACCTGGTAGACAGTCTTGAACTGGGCGTTGGAGAAGCCCTTGAGCTTCGGCAGCCGCCGGTGCAGGGGCATCTGGCCGCCCTCGAATCCGACGGCCACCTGATAGCGGGCCTTCGTGCCCTTGGTACCGCGGCCTGCCGTCTTACCCTTGGAACCCTCGCCGCGGCCGAGCCGCTGCTTACTCTTGTGGGAACCGGGAGCCGGCCGCAGGTCATGCAGCTTCAGCATGGCTATTCCACTTCCTCTACACGGACCAGGTGGCGGACCGCGCGGATCATGCCGCGGAATTCGGGGCGATCCGGCTTGACCACCGACTGGCCGATCTTGCGCAGGCCTAGCGACTGCAGCGTGCCGCGCTGTGCGCTGTTCCCGCCGATCTTTGACTTGACCTGGGTCACCTTGAGCTGTGCCATCGGGCGTCCCCTCCTTTACGCGCTGGCCGCGGCCGCGGCCCGGGCCGCGAGCATCGCCCTCGGCGCCACGTCCTCGATCGGCAGGCCGCGCTTGGCCGCGATCTCTTCCGGACGGCTGAGGCCCTTGAGGGCCGCCACGGTGGCGTGCACGACGTTGATCGAGTTAGACGAGCCCATCGACTTCGACAGCACGTCGCCGATGCCGGCGCACTCGAGCACGGCGCGGACCGGGCCGCCGGCGATGACGCCGGTACCCGGGCTGGCCGGCTTGAGCAGCACCACTCCGGCCGCCGCCTCGCCCCGGACGGCATGCGGGATGGTGGTGACAATGCGCGGCACCCGGAAGAAGTGCTTCTTGGCCTCTTCGACGCCCTTGGCGATCGCCGCGGGCACCTCCTTGGCCTTTCCGTAGCCGACACCGACCATGCCGTTGCCGTCGCCTACCACGACGAGCGCGGTGAAGCTGAACCGGCGGCCGCCCTTGACCACCTTGGCCACGCGGTTAATCGCGACCACGCGCTCCAGGTAGACGTTCTGCTTCTCGGCCTGACCGCCACGGCGGTCGTCGCGGCGCTCACGCCGCTCGCCGCCGCCGGTCTGGCCGCCGCGGCGCGGAGCTCCTGGCATTAGCTTTCCTTCCTGTCGTTCATCACAGCGTCAGCCCGGCTTCGCGCGCGCTGTCCGCGAGTGCGGCCACGCGGCCGTGGTACTGGTAGCCGCCGCGGTCGAAAACTACGGCGGAGATGCCCGCGTCGCGCGCCCGCTCGGCGATCAGCGCGCCGACCAGCTTGGCCTGGGCCGTCTTGTCGCCCTCAGCGGACTTGACGGTCGCGTCCAGCGTGGACGCCGACGCCAGGGTGCGGCCCGCGGTGTCGTCCACGATCTGCACGAAGATGTGCCGTGCGGAGCGGTTGACGACCAGGCGCGGACGCACCGCGCTGCCGCTGACCTTCTTGCGGACCCGCAGGTGACGCCGGACGCGGGCCCGGGTCTTGTCCGCGGTGCGCGGCCCGACCCGCCCGGAGGCGTACTCAATCGATGACCTCTTGGCCTGGGTACCAGCCATGACTACTTACCAGCCTTCCCGACCTTGCGGCGGATGACTTCACCCTGGTACCGCACGCCCTTGCCCTTGTACGGGTCGGGCTTGCGGAGCTTGCGGATCCGGGCCGCGGTCTCGCCTACCAGCTGCTTGTCGATGCCCTCGACCACGAACCGGGTCGGTGCCTCGACGCGGAAGGTAATGCCCTCCGGGGGCTCGATGACGACCGGGTGGCTGAAGCCGAGCGCGAACTCGAGGTTCTGGCCCTTGGCGGTGACGCGGTAGCCGACGCCGACGATTTCCATCGTCTTGCTGAACCCGTCGGTCACCCCGGTCACCATGTTGGCGACGAGCGTGCGGGACAAGCCGTGCAGGGCCCGGACCGGGCCGTCGTCGTTCGGCCGGGTGACCTTGAGCTGGCCATCCTCCTGAGCGACGGAAATTGGCTCGGCGACCTTGAGGCTCAGAGTGCCCTTGGGGCCCTTGACGCTGACCGCCTGGCCGTCGATAGACACATCTACTCCGCCGGGTACGGCGATGGGGAGACGTCCGATACGTGACATAGCAGTTCCTCCCCTTCTCTACCAGACGTAGGCGAGGACTTCCCCGCCTACCCCGGTCCGCTTGGCTTGCTTATCGGTCATCAGGCCGCCGGACGTCGAGATGATCGCGACGCCGAGTCCGCCGAGCACCCGGGGCAGGTTGTCCTTCTTCGCGTACACGCGCAGGCCGGGCTTGGAGACCCGCTTGATGCCCGCGATGGAGCGCTCGCGCGCGTTGCCGTACTTCAGCGCGACCACGAGGCTCTTGCCGACCTCGGCGTCCTCGACTTTCCAGCTCGCGATGTAGCCCTCCTGCTGGAGGATCTCCGCGATATGCGACTTGATCTTCGAGTACGGCATCCCCACGGTGTCGTGGTACGCCGAGTTGGCATTACGCAGACGAGTCAGCATGTCTGCAATTGGGTCGGTCATTGACATGGCCGTTTTGGCCTTCCCCGCCGCGGTTTCCCTCAGCTGCCCTTACGGGAGCCGGGACCTACGGCGCGTAGAGAATTTCTTACCAGCTGGACTTCGCGATGCCGGGCAGCTCGCCGCGGTGCGCCATGGTACGGAAGCAGATACGGCACAGGCCGAACTTGCGGTAGACAGCGCGCGGGCGGCCACAGCGGGTACACCGCGTGTAAGCCCGGACTTCGAACTTCGGCTTGCGGTTTGCCTTAACGACCAGCGACTTCTTAGCCATTTACTAGCCCCTCCTCCCAGAGCGCGGACCGGGGCCGGACTTCTTGCGCACCTTCGGGGGCAGTGTGCCCGCGTCGGCGAACGGAAAGCCGAGCCGCCGCAGCAGAGCGCGGCCCTCTTCGTCGTTGGCGGCCGTGGTGACGAGGGTAATGTCCATCCCCCGCTGCCGGTCGACCTTATCCGGATCGATCTCGTGGAACATGACCTGCTCGGTGAGCCCGAACGTGTAGTTGCCCTTGCCGTCGAAGTTCCGGGGATCCAGGCCGCGGAAGTCACGGATACGCGGCAGCGCGGTGGCGAGCAGCCGGTCCAGGAACTCCCACATCCGGTCGCCCCGCAGCGTGACGTGCGCGCCGATCGGCATGCCCTCGCGCAGCTTGAACTGGGCGATGGACTTCTTGGCCTTGGCCACGGCGGGCTTCTGCCCGGTGATCGCGGTCAGGTCCCGGATCGCCCCGTCGATCAGCTTCGCGTCCCGGGCCGCCTCGCCGACGCCCATGTTCACGACGATCTTGGTCAGCCCCGGGATCTGCATCACGTTGGCGTAACTGAACTCGTCCTTCAGGGCGGGCGCGATCTCGCTGCGGTACTTCTCCTTGAGCCGGGGCAGCACCGGCGCCTCGGTCGCCATCAGACTTCCTTCCCGCTCGGGCGCAGAACGCGGACCTTGGTGCCGTCCTCGTTGATCTTGTAACCCACCCGCGCCGGGCGCTTAGTGTCCGGGTCGACCAGAGATACGTTGCTCACGTGGATCGGCGCCTCCTGGGTGACGATGCCGCCTTCCTTGGCACCGCGCACACCCTGGTTGGTCACCTTCTTGTTCTTCTTGACCATGTTCACGCCCTCGACCAGGACC
>DASWUW010001073.1:0-14813 GCA_036406335.1 Trebonia sp. | reverse complement strand
GCTCGATGAAATGATTTTCCGCGCCCGGTAAAGGCCAGCGTCCCGCCGTCCGCCGGCCCGCTGCGAGCCCCTGAGATCCGGCCTGCGGCTGAGCCTGGCAGCGGGCGACAAAGCCGACTTTGCCATATGTTCACCTATGTGTGACCGTGGCTGCCGCTGCGTGGCAGCAACGTGGCACGCTGCGGTTGCGGCTCACCACACACGGATGCGGGACTGGCCGGCCGCGAGAGTGGCGATCGGGCCGGCCAGGTAGTCCTGGCCCCGTTTCTTGCGCTGGCCGACCAGGTCGGCACGGGCGACGACCGGGGTGCCGTCGCGCTCTTCGAAGTCCGCGTTGACGAGGCGCGGGCGGGGAAGGTCGGCGCTGGTGACAACGCCCACGCGGACGTCGCGGAAGGCCTGCGGCAGCCGGGCCTCCAGGTAGACCTCGTCGCCCTCCTCGACGACCTCGAACGACACCTCGCCGGCGAGCGCGAGCGCGGAGGACTCGCCGGCGAAGGCGCGGGCGCCCGGCGCGTAGACGTTGTCGCGCAGGTACGCCGGCTCCCGCACGCCGGGGATGCGACCGTAGTTGCCTTCTGGCAGGCTGGCGATGCGGTAGACGTAGTCCTCGAGTGATGTCGGGCTGCCGTCGTAGGCCGCGGTGCCGTAGCCCGCCGCGGGCTGGGTGCCCTGCGTGGTGTCGTACCCGTACGCCCGCGTGATGTCGCCGCCGAGGAAGACGTTGCCGATCCAGCGGTCGTCGCCGCCGTAGATCACGGCATAGCCCGCGACCTGGGTGCTGTGCGGACGGTGGTAAGGCGTGGCCCGGTCGTGCACGGGCACCAGGCGCACGGTGCCGCCGATGAGGTTGTGCACGAAGGCGCCGCCCTGGCTGAACGACTCGAACGAGACGTTCGAGGCCAGGATGTTGTGATCCACCAGGTACGGGCCGTGAGTGACCTCCACGAACAGGTCGCGGCTGTTGCGGTAGTAGATATTGCGCGACACCCGGGCGCCCTGGGCCTGCCAGTCGAGCCAGGTGCCGAGGGAGCAGTCGTGGATGCGGTTGTGCCGTATCTCGACGTCGATCGCGGCGTGCAGTTTGATGCCGCCGATCTCGTGGCCGTAGAACTCGCGCTTGACCGCGATGTTGTAGATGTGGTTGTCCTCGATCGTGGAGAAGACGCAGCCGAGGTGGCCGACGATGCCGTTCTGCCCGCAGTCGAAGATCGTGTTGCGGCGGACCACGTGCGAGCCGACATGCTCGCGGTCCCAGCCGATCTGGCCGGCGGCGAACACGGACTCGACCTGGTACTCGTGGCCGGGCTTGTCGCCGCGCAGCGTCGCGTAGTTGTGGCCCGTCGAGGCCTCCTTGCCGAGCGAGACGGCGGAGCACTTCGCGTCGTGGATGACGTTGTCCTCGATGATCCAGCCCTTGGCCCAGTTCGGGCCGATAAGCCCGGGCTGGTCGGCCGTGGGCGGGGTCCACGGGCATGCCGCCTGGGCGAGCTCGAAGCCGCGCACGGTGATGTAGTCGAGGTGGTGGTCGGCCGGGTAGAACACGGACCGGCGCACGTTGATCTCCGCCAGCTCGGTGTTGGGGTCCGCGCCGGCGAAGTTCGCCCACACCGTCGTGGTGTCCGCGCCGGCCTCGGCGTACCAGGCGAGCCGGGTCTGCTCGGGCTTGCGGACCCGGTCGGTGGTGCGCGTCCAGTCGTCCTGGATCTCGGTGCGCGGCGGCGGGTCGGTGACCTCGTCCCGCGAGCCGGCCTCGTAGAAGCTCAGCCCGTTCAGGTAGACGTCACCGAGATGCCGGGCCAGCGGCGCCCTGGGCCTGACCAGCCAGTCGCCCGCGACCTCGAGCGCATACGGGTTCCAGTCGCCGAACAGGGCGTTGAGTACCGACGCCCGCCACACGTTCCCCGCTTCCCGCTCCCAGCCCGTGACCCGCTCTGACCCTTTGATCACGACGTGCTCGCCCGGCGCGGCCTGGTAGGTGATGCGCCGCGTGTCGCTCAGCCCGCCGCGCCGCGGCCTTACCCACTCCCGGTAGGTGCCGCCGTGGACCAGCACGGTGTCGCCCGGCCTGGCCAGCTCCGCCGCCCGGCTGATCGTGGGCAGCGGGCGGCTCTCGGAGCCGTCACCGGAATCATCGCCGTCCGTCGCCACGTGCAGGGTCGTCATCGCCGGAGGTCCTCCTTTTCGTCTCGGCGTTCCCCCGGCAGGCCTCCAGGGCCGGGACCCGGGTCTCGTGTCAGCTCAGCTCAGCGCGGCCGCGGTCCACGAGACCGGCGGCAGCTCGATGGTGACCACGCCGTCGCGCAGGGCCGCGCTCGCGTTGACCGCTGGCTTGACGCGGTCCTGGTCGGGATGCGTGTTCTTCGCGTAGAAGTCAGGGTCGGCCAGCGTGACCGCCTCGGTGATCCGGGTGGAGCCGAGGCCGCGCACGTCGATGGTGACCCGCACCGTCTCCGTGAGGTGGCGGTTGACCAGGAACACGGCGGCGCGGCCGTCGTCGACGGTCGCGACGGCGTCGATGACCGGTGCCTCGCCGTGGCGCGCCGTGGGGTACGTCGGCGTATCGATCACCGGGCGGATCACCTCACCGGACGCGAGCCGGCTGGTGATCGAGAAGGGGAAGAAGGTCGTCTGCCGCCAGGCCGGGCCGCCCGGCTCCGTCATGATCGGCGCGATCACGTTGACCAGCTGGGCGAGCGACGCCGAGGTCACGCGGTCGCTGTGCCGCAGGAGCGTCATCAGCAGGCTGCCGACGACGACGGCATCCGCGACCGTGTAGACATCCTCCAGCAGGCGCGGCGCGTGGCCCCACTCCTCGCTGACCTCGGCGGACGCCAGGTGCTCGGCGAGGTACCAGACATTCCACTCGTCAAAGGAGAGCTGCATCTTCTTCTTCGAGCGCTTCTTGTGCCCGACGTGGTCCGCCGTTGCGCTGACGGTGTCGATGACGTAATCCAGGTCGAGCGCCGAGGCGAGGAAGGAGCCGAGATCGCCGTCGTACTCCTGGTAGTACGCGTGACAGGACACGTAGTCGACGTGCTCGTAGCTGTGCTCCAGTACCGTGCGCTCCCAGTCGCCGAAGGTCGGCAGGGACGACCCGGAGGAGCCGCAGACCACCAGCTCGAGGTTCCGGTCGGCCATCTTCATCGCGGCGGCAGTGCGGGCGGCGATCTTGCCGTAGTCGTCGGCGGTCATGAAGCCCTGCTGCCACGGGCCGTCCATCTCGTTGCCCAGGCACCACAGGCGCACGTTGTGCGGCTCGGGGGTGCCGTTCGCGACGCGCAGGTCGGACAGCGCGGTACCAGAGGGATGGTTGGCGTACTCCAGCAGGTCGAGGGCGGGCAGGATACCGCGGGTGCCGAGGTTCACGGCCAGCATCAGCTCAGAGCCAGTTAGCCTCAGCCACCGGGCGAACTCGTCCAGGCCGACCTGGTTCGACTCGAGCGAGTGCCACGCGAGGTCGCGGCGCACCGGGCGCTGGCCGCGCGGGCCGACCGAGTCCTCCCACCGGAAGCCGGAGACGAAGTTGCCGCCCGGGTAGCGGACGGTCGTGCTGCCTAGCTCCCGGACGAGCTCGACGACGTCCATCCGGAAACCGTCCTCGTTCGCGGTCGGGTGCCCGGGCTCGTAGAGCCCGGTGTAGACGCAGCGGCCGAGGTGCTCGACGAACGCGCCGAAGGTGCGGCGTCGGACCGGCGCGATGACAGCACGCTGGTCGAGCTCGATGTGAGCGCGGGGCAATTAACGGTCCCTTCTCTAGCCCTTCACCGCGCCAGTCAGGCCGCCGACGATGCGGCGCTGGAAGACGGAGAAGAAGATCAGCGCGGGCATCATCGACAGCGAGGTGAACGCGAGGACCCGCGCCGTGTCCGACGAGTACTGCGAGGAGAACTGCTGCACGCCCAGCGGCAGCGTGTAGTTCGACTGTGAATTCAGCACGTACAGCGGCAGTATGTAGTTGTTCCAGCTGGCGATGAAGGCGAGAATGGCGACGGTGACCACGCCGGGCAGCGCCAGCGGGATGGCCATCCGGAAGAAGAACCCGATGCGGCTCGATCCGTCGATGGCCGCGGCCTCCTCGATCTCCTTGGGGATGGCGCGCAGGAACGGCGTCAGGATGATGACCGTCGTCGGCAGCCCGAAGGCGATCTGCGGGATGGCCAGGCCCATCAGGTGGTCGACCAGGCCAAGGTCCTTGACGACGATGTAGAGCGGCGTGATGGCGACCACCAGCGGAAACATCAGGCCCGAGGCGAACAGCGCGTACATCGCGCCCTTGAGCTTGAACTCGTAGCGGGCGAGCGCGAAGCTCGCCATGATGCCGAGGACCACCACGCCGGCCGTGGTCACGACGGCCACGATGATCGAGTTCTTGAATTCGCCCCAGAAGGTCCCCGACTTCAGGACGCCGAGGTAGTTGCTGAAGACCCACGGGTGCGGCAGGCCGGCCGGGCTGACCGTGATCTGCGAGTTGGTGCGAAAGCCGCCGAGCACGATGTACACGACGGGCCCGAGGCTGACCGAGATGAGCAGCAGGGCGATGAAGTAGACGCCCGGGTTTCCCCACTTCTGCGGCTTGTCGCTGTTTTTGGCGGACCGGGCCCTGCGGAACGGTGCGCCGGAGACCGCCGCGCTCATTAGTTAACTCCCTGGGTGATGGCGCCAGTCAGGTCGCGGCGCAGGACGAAGTGCTGGTAGAACAGCGCGACGATGAGCGAGATGAGGAACATGACCACGGCGACCGCGTTGCCGTAGCCGTAGTTGCCGGCCAGACGGCCGTTCAAAACCATGTACGTCGCCATGGTCGAGGTGCCGGCCGTGTCGGAAATGTACTGGCCCCAGATGATATAGACGAGGTCGAACAGCTGCAGTGCGCCGATTATCGACAGGAACGCCCAGATGCGGATGGTCGGGCCGAGCAGCGGCACCATGATGTGGCGCTGGACCTGCCAGTAGGAGGCGCCGTCGATGCGCGCGGCCTCGGACAGCTCATCGGGGATCGACTGGAGGCCCGCGAGCATCAAGATGACCGCGAAGCCGATGTACTTCCACGTGACGATGCCCATCAGCGTCCAGAGCGCGATGCTGGGGTTGGCCAGCCAGTCGCTGGCGATGGCACCGAGGCCGATGCTGCGCAGCAGGTCGTCGACCGCGCCGGTGGGCTGAAGCAGGAGGCTGAAGCCGGTGCCGACGATGACCTCGGAGATCACGTAAGGGACGAAGATCAGCACGCGGATAAGGGCCCGGCCGCGGATCTTCTGGTGCAGCAGCAGCGCCAGGCCGATCGCCAGCGGCCCCTGGATGACAATGGACAGCACGGCGATGAGGCCGTTGTGCTCGAGCACCCGATGGAAGGCGGGATCGGTGAGGATCACCTTGTAGTTACCCAGGCCGACCCAGTCGGTGGGCGCGCCGTAGCCTTGCCACTTGTAGAAGCCGTAGTAGGCGGCGAGCGCGACGGGGAAGACCACCAGGCCCAGGAACACGATGATCGCGGGGCCGGTGAGGAGCGTGATTTCCAGCCGCAGGCGCCCTCTGCCGCGCTTGCGCGCACGCGGCGTCGGGGACGCGGCCTGCGCCGCGCCCCCGACTTGAAGTGCGCCCCGGCGGATGCGGCCGACGGCGGCCGTGCGCAGGGTGTTACTCATTGTTACCGGTCAGCCCTTCGCCGCTGCTTCGCTGGTGGCGCTGACGATGCCGGCCGCCGTGCCCTTGCCCGCGAGCAGGTTCACCACGGCGGCGTTCATCGCGTTGCCGACGTTCTGGCCGTACTGCGTGTCGAGGAACTGCATCGTGTAAGCGGCCTTGTTGAAGGCATCCTTCGCGGCGACGGCGGAGGGGTCGGTCACGACCGACTGCGCGGCCTGGTTGACCGGGATGGTGACGAATGCCTTGGCGTAGGCCTCCTGCTGAGGCGTGGTCAGGAGGAACTCAAGGAACCCGAAGGCCTCCTTCGGGGCGTTCGGCGCCAGCGAGTATCCGTCGAAGCCGCCCATCATCGCGCTCGGGTTGCCCTGGGCGCCGGGCACCGACGGGAAGGGGAACCAGCTGAGGTCCGGCAGCGCCTTCTGGTTCGGGGTAAGGCCGGCGATCGTGCCCGGTTCCCAGGCGCCCATGAGCTCCATGGCGGCCTTGTGGTTGGCCACCAGGCCGGCCGAGGAGCCCGCGCCCACCTGCGCGGCGGTCGTCAGGAAACCCGTCTGGAACGGGTTGACCTTCAAGAACGCCGTCAGGTCGTCGCCGGCCTTCGTCCAGCACGGGTCGGTGAACTTAAGGGTCGTGCCGACCGTGTTCATCGTCGCCTGGCTGCACTCGCGAAGGGCGAAGTTGTAGTACCAGTGGGCGGCCGGCCACGCGTCCTTGGCGCCGACCGCGATCGGAATGACGTTGGCCGCCTTCAGCTTGGCCACGTCGGCCTCGAGCTCGGGGATGGTAGTCGGCGTCGAGCTGATGCCCGCCTTGGCGAAGAGGGTTTTGCTGTAGTAGATGCCCTCGGGCTGAGCGTCGAGCGGGACGGCGTAGACCTTGCCGTTGATGCTGTCGGCGGCGAGCGCGCCCGCGCCGACGTTCTGCTTGTCCGCGGCGGCGAGGTTCAGTTCCTGGACCGCGTTCGCGTTGACCATGGCCAGCATCTTGCCGCCACCGCGCTGGAAGAAGATGTCCGGCGCGGAGTTCGAGTTCAGCGCGGTCTGAAGCTTGCCGTCGTAGTCCTCGTTCTGGATGTTCTGCATCTTGATCGTCACGTTCTTGTGGAGCGTGTCGTACTGCTTGATCGCGTCCTGGAAGTACGTGAGGCCGGGACCGGGGGTGGCATTCGTCCAGAAGGACAGGGTGACCTGCCCGCTGGAGGACGAGCTGCCGCTGCCGCTGCCGCTGCCGCTGCCGCTGCCGCTGCCGCCGCTGCTGCAGGCGGAGGCGGCCAGGGCGACGCCCAGGCCGAGCGCGGCGATCGTCGCAGCGCGGGTTTTCTTCATCATCGTAGAAACTCCTCGAGCGAAACTTGCGCAAAGTTTTCGACAGAACATCCGAAGCTGGGCTGTATCTGGCGTCAGCGTGACATAGGACACGTGGCACCGCAAGGTAAATCGAAAGCGAAACTTGCGCAACATTTTCGGTCCCTTAACCTGAGGTCACGACCAACGCATCGGCTGCCCGGCGGCGCCCCGCGCTCTCGGCGGTGGCCACTGTCGCCGGCACGAGCGTGCCGACCGTCTCGAAGGTGCTGCGGGGCGGCACGGATGTCTCACCCGAGATGCGCCTGAAGGTCATGGACGCCGTGCGGACCGTCGGGTACACGCGCCGGGGCCGGAGCGCGGGCGATCGGTTTCGCGACGAGGCCGACGCCCCGACCACGATCGAGCTCGTCCTGCACCACGCCGAAAGCACCTGGATGAGCAGAGTGCTGGCCGGGGCCGAGTACGAGGCCGCGGCCGCGGCCGCCGGGCTGGATGTCATCGTCACCCTCGCCCGACCGCGGAAATGGGCGCCCTGGCGGTCAGGCGACTGCTCGAGATCGCGCGCCCGGACGGGCGCGAACCAGGATCCTGGCCGCACCTTGAACTTTCCACCGACCTGGTCATCCGGGCCTCAACGGCGCAGGCGGCGAGACAGGGGGACAATGGGACTCATGGCGTCGAGTAACGAGGAAGTCGCGGCGCTGCTGCGCGAGTACGCCGACCTGCTCGGGCTGGCCGGAGGTGACCCCTTCCGGGTCCGGACCTACGAGCGGGCGGCCAAGTCCGTCGGGGGCCACCCCGGTGACCTGGCCGCGATCCCCGACGCCGGGCTGACCAAGATCCCCGGCGTCGGCAAGTCGATCGCCGGCAAGGTCGCCGAGATCCGCCGCACCGGCACCTTCGGGCAACTGGAGGAGATGCGGGCCGCGGTGCCGCCCGGGGCAAGGGAGCTGTCCAAGGTGCCGGGCGTCGGGCCCAAGCGGGCGCTGCAGATCGCCGGCCAGCTCGGCATCACCAGCACCGCCGAGCTGGCCGAGGCGGTCAGGGACGGCCGGCTGCGGCGTATCGCCGGGCTGGGGCCGAAAAGCGAGGAGACGATCCTGCGCGGGCTGGGCGTGGCCGACACCGACGGCGCGCTGCGCGAGGCGCTGCGGGCACTGCGCGACGACCCGTCGGTCGACGACATCGTCGCCGTGCTGGCCCGGCACCTCGGCCCCGCGGCGGGCGGCAGCGGCCTGCTGGCCGTCGGCGACATCCGGGGCGACCTGCACACCCACACCGACCTCACCGACGGCATCGTGCCGCTGCCCGGCATGCTGGAGGCGGCCCAGGCCCGCGGGTACCAGTACTACGCGGTCACCGACCACGCGCCGAACCTGGTCATGCAGCGGATGACCGACGAGAAGATGCTGGCCCAGCGGGAGGAACTGCGCGTCCTGGCGGGCGAGTTCGACCTGGCGCTGCTGCACGGCACCGAGCTGAACATCGCCCCGGACGGCAGCGTGGACTGGGACGAGGCCTTCCTGTCCGGCTTTGACGTGTGCGTCGCCTCAGTGCACTCCAGCTTCGGCCAGGACCGGGCCACGATGACCCGCCGCTTCGTCACCGCGGCGGAGAACCCGCGGGTCAACGTGATCGGCCACCCCCTGACCCGCAAGGTCGGCCGGCGGCCGCCGGTGGACGCCGACCTGGACACGCTGTACGACGTGTGCGCCCGCACCGGGACGGCGCTGGAGATCAATGCCTCCCCGGACCGGCTGGACCTGCCGCCCGAGCACATCGCCGCGGCCAGAGCGGCCGGGGTAAAGTTCGCCGTCGACACCGACGCGCACTCCCTGGCCGACCTGGCCAACCTGCGCTACGGCGTGGCGGCCGCTCGCTTCGGCGGCTTGACCAGCGAAGACGTCATCAACGCGTGGCCCCTGCCCCGGCTGGAAGAATTCTTGCGCAAGGGGCGTTCCCGCTAAAGGTTACTCGCGAGTAGCATTATCCCTAGCATTGCTCCCGGCGGCGCGACCAGTCTGCGGGCCGGGGTGCGCGATACACGAGGAGCGAGCCGATGAGGGCACGGGACGTAGTCTTCGTCGACGGCGTGCGGACGCCGTTCGGCAAGTCAGGGCCGAAGGGCATCTACGCGGAAACCCGCGCGGACGACCTGGTGGTCCGGGTGATCCGGGAGCTGCTGCGGCGCAACCCGGGCCTGCCGCCGGACCGGGTCGGCGAGGTCGCCGTCGCCGCCACCACCCAGATCGGTGACCAGGGACTCACCATCGGCCGGTCTGCCGCCCTGCTGGCCGGTCTGCCGTCCAGCGTGCCGGGCTACGCCATCGACCGGATGTGCGCGGGCGCGATGACCGCGGTCACTACCGCGGCCGGGGAGGTCGCGCTGGGCGCGGCCGACGTCGCGATCGCGGGCGGGGTCGAGCACATGGGCCGCCACCCGATGGGGGAGCAGGTCGACCCCAACCCCCGGTTTCTGTCGGAGAAGCTGGTAGACGAGTCGGCCCTGTTCATGGGGATGACCGCCGAGAACCTGCACGACCGGTTTCCCGCGGTCACCAAGGAGCGCGCCGACGCCTACGCCCTGGGCAGCCAGCGCAAGGTCGCGGCGGCCTACGCCGCGGGCCGGCTTCAGCCCGGACTGGTGCCGATGGCGGTCCGCACCAGGGACCTCGGCTGGGGCTGGGCCACCGTGGACGAGCCGCCCCGGCCGCAGACCACGCTGGAAGGACTGGCCTCGCTGAAGACCCCGTTCCGCCCGCACGGCCGGGTGACGGCGGGCAACTCCTCCGGCGTCAACGACGGCGCGGCCGGCTGCGTCATCGCCGCCGAGGAGGTCGCGGCTGAGCTGGGCCTCACCGCCCGGATGCGCCTGGTGGACTTTCAGTTCTCCGGCGTCGAGCCCGAGGTGATGGGCATCGGGCCGGTGCCCGCCACCGAGAAGCTGCTGGCCCGCCAGGGGCTGACCATCGACGACATCGGCCTCATCGAGATCAACGAGGCGTTCGCGGTCCAGGTGCTGGCCTTCCTTGACCATTTCAAGATCGACGACGGCGACCCGCGGGTGAACCCGTGGGGCGGCGCGATCGCCCTCGGCCACCCCCTCGCCTCGTCCGGGGTCCGGCTGATGATCCAGCTCGCCGCCGAGCTGGAGGAGCACCCCGACGTCCGTTACGGCCTCACCACCATGTGCGTCGGCATGGGCATGGGCGGCACCGTGCTGTGGGAGAGGATCTGACCGGCATGACCATCCCTAACCTGCGCGGCGCCCAGCCCGCGGCCGCCGACTTCCCCGCCGAGGTGGTCACCCGGGCGATCGTCCGGGATGTCGACCTCGGCCCCGGGGCGGGCCTGCTCGCGCTGATCACGCTGGACAACGGGCACGACCACACCCGGCCGAGCACCTTCGGGCCGCAGGGACTGCTGTCCCTGAACGCCGCGCTCGTCGCGCTGGCGGCCCGGGCGGCGGCCGGCGAGATCGCCGCCGTCGGCGTCACCGGCAAGCCGTTCGTCCTCGCGGCCGGCGCCGACCTGGAGGGCGCCGCGGCCGCGATCGCCGCCGCGGGCGCCAACCCGGTCCTCGCCCGCGAGCGCGCCCTCGGCATCGCTTCGCTCGGGCACGCGGTATTCCGGCGGCTGGGGGAGCTGCCCGTCCCGTCGTTCGGCTTCGTCAACGGCGTCGCACTCGGCGGCGGCCTGGAGATCGCGCTGCACTGCACCTACCGGACGATTTCCTCCGGGGTCCCGATGGTCGCCTTCCCCGAGTGCTTTCTCGGCCTGGTGCCCGGCTGGGGCGGTGCGTACCTGCTGCCCCGGCTGATCGGGCCGGCCGGCGCGCTCAAGCTGATCATCGAGAACCCGCTGTCGCAGAACAAGATGCTCCGCGGCCCGGAGGCATTCCAGCTCGGCATCGCGGACGCGATGTTCGAGCCCGCCGACTTCCTGGAGGAGTCGCTGCGCTGGGCCGCCGGAGTCCTGGCGGGCTCGGTAACCCTGGCCCGGCCGGCCGGGCCGGACGCCGCGCCCGCCGGAACCGGGCAGGAGTGGGAGCAGGCGGTCGCCAGCGCCCGCTTTTTCACCGACGGCAAGCTGCACGGCGCTGCCCCCGCCCCGTACCGGGCGCTCGACCTGGTGGCGGCGGCGCGTACCGCCTCCCGGGACGAGGGGTTCGCGGCCGAGGACGAGGCCCTGGCCGACCTGATGCTAACCGGCGAGCTGCGAGCCGGGCTGTACGCTTTTGACCTGGTGCAGAAGCGGGCCCGGCGGCCCGCCGGAGCCCCGGACAAAGCCCTGGCCCGCCCGGTCGGCAAGGTCGGCGTGGTCGGCGCCGGACTGATGGCGGCGCAGATCGCCCTGCTCTTCGTCCGGCGGCTGCAGGTCCCGGTCGTGATGACCGACCTAGACCAGGCGCGGGTTGATTCCGGGGTCGGCTACGTGCAGGCCGAGATCGACAAGCTGCTGTCCCGCGGACGGCTCACGCCGGACGCCGCCAGCCGTCAGAAGGCTCTGATCACCGGGTCGGTAACCAAGGACGGGTTCGCCGACGCCGACTTCGTCATCGAGGCGGTCTTCGAGGAGCTCAGCGTCAAGCAGCAGGTACTCGCCGAGGTGGAGGCCGTCGTCCCGGAGACGTGCGTGCTGGCCACCAACACGTCCTCGTTGTCGGTCAGTGCGATGGCGGCCGGCCTCGCGCACCCGGAGCGCGTGGTCGGCTTCCACTTCTTCAATCCGGTCGCCGTGCTGCCGCTGGTCGAGGTGGTGCGCGGGACCCAGACCGACGACACGGCGCTGGCGACCGCGCTGGCGGTCGGCGCGGCGATCAAGAAGAACTGCGTGATCGTCGCCGACCGGCCCGCGTTCGTGGTGAACCGGCTGCTCACCCGGTTCCTGGGCGAGATCACCGGCACCGTCGACGAGGGCACCTCCTTCGAGGTCGCCGAGCACGCCGCTGACCCTCTCGGCCTGCCGATGACCCCGTTCCTGCTGCTGCAGCTGGTCGGGCCGCGGATCGCGCTGCACGTGGCCGAGACGCTGCACGGGGCATTCGGGGCGAGGTTCCCCGTCTCGCCCAAGCTGCGCGCGCTGGCCGAGTCGGGCAAGGCCTCGGTGTACCGGCCGGACTTCTCGCTCGATCCGGAGGTCCTGGCGCTGCTCGCGGGCGGTGATCGTCCGTCGTCCGGCCCGGAGGTGCTGGCGCGGGCCCTGGAAGGACTGGCCCAGGAGATCAGGATCATGCTGGACGAGGGCGTGGTCGAGGCGGCCGAGGACATCGACCTGTGCCTGATCCTCGGGGCCGGCTGGCCCTTCCACCTCGGCGGCATCACCCCCTACCTGGACCGGTCCGGCATCGCGGCCAAGGTCAACGGCGCCCCGTTCGCAGCTCTTCCCGGCTGAGGCGCCCCGCGCCGTCAGGTCCCCGGGCCGGCCTAGGTGTAAATACCTAAAATACTTAGGTCCGGGGGTCTCGGAAGCTGTACCGGCTGTGGTAGGAATGCGCTATCGCGGGTGCCGGGCTGACTACACGGCGTCAGCTTCGGGAATTGGCAGGGGGCGACTGCGGTGACTGACGAGTGGCTCGAGGCGGCGACCCGCCAGCTCAAGTCCGCTCAGATCGACTCCTCCGCACCCAATGTGGCCCGGGTGTGGAACTGCCTGATCGGCGGGCGGGACAACTTCGAGGCCGACCGCAGCGCGGCCCGGCAGCTGCTGGCCGTCGCCCCGGTGATGGCGCAGGTGGCGGTCGCGTCCCGGGCCTTCCTGCGCCGCGCGGTCACCTTCCTGGCGGCCGAGGCCGGCATCCGCCAGTTCCTCGACGTCGGCACGGGCATCCCCAGCGCGGGTAACACGCACGAGGTGGCTCAGGCGGTGGATCCCTCCTGCCGTGTCGTCTACGTCGACAACGACCCGGTCGTGCTCACCCACGCCCGGGCCAGCCTCCGCCCGGCGGCCGGCGGCGCGATCAGCTACCTCGACGCGGACGCCCGCGACACCGGCGCCGTCATCGACGGCGCCCGCGCCACCCTCGACCTGGCCCGGCCGGTCGGAGTCATCATGATCGACATCCTGAACTTCCTCGAGGACGCGGCCGGGGTCCTCTCCCGGACCGCCGCCGCCGTGCCGGCCGGCAGCTACCTCGCCGTCATGCAGCCGTCCGCCGACCAGCAGCTCGCGGCCGCCGCGCAGCGGTGGAACCAGCTGGCCGCGCCCGCGGTGTACCTGCGCGACCGCGACGAGGTCGCCCGCTGGTTCGCCCGGCTCGAGCTCATCGACCCCGGCATCGTGCCGGTGCACCAGTGGCGCCCCGCGGCCGACGACCCGGACTACCCGGACGGGCTGCCGCTGCTCGCCGCCGTGGCCAGGAAGCCCTGACCCGTTCCCGGCCGCCTGCGGATGCCCCAGCGGCGCGGCAGCCGTCAACGGGGCCGGCCCCGTTGACGCCGCACCGCGCGCCCGGGAACGATTTCCGGGTGGAACAAGCAGCGAACAGGCAAGTCCAGACGGCGCGCGGCCCCGTCGAAGCCGGCCGTCTCGGCCAGGTGCTCATGCACGAGCACGTCTTCGTGCTCACCGCCGAGGTGCAGCAGAACTACCCGGAGGAATGGGGGGACGAGGACGAACGCGTCGCCGACGCCGTCCGCCGCCTGCGCAAGGTGCCCGGCGCCGGCATCTCCACCATCGTCGACGTCACCGCGATCGGCCAGGGCCGGAACATCCCGCGGATCAAGCGGATCGCCGAGCAGGTACCCGAGCTGAATATCGTCGTGGCGACCGGCGTCTACACCTTCGACGCGCCGCCGCTGTTCTTCTGGCGCCGGCCGCGCGAGGCGATGACCGAGTTCTTCGTCCGCGACATCAGCGAGGGCATCTCCGGCACCGGGATCAAAGCCGGCATGCTCAAGTGCGCGGTGGACACCAAGGGGCTCACCGAGGGCGTCGAGCACGTGCTGCGCTCGGTATGCCGGGCCCACGTGGCCACCGGCGGCACGCCCATCACCATCCACACCCACGCCGCGGCCCGGCACGGCCCGGCGATCGTCGAGGTGCTCAAGGAGGAAGGCGTCGACCTGAGCCGGGTCGTTCTCGGCCACTCGGGTGACGCGGTCCGCGACCCCGGCTACCTCGCGGCGATGGCGGACACCGGCCTCACCCTGGGGATGGACCGCTTCGGCATCGACCACTTCGCGACCTTCCAGGACCGCTCCGACCTGGTGGTGGAGATGTGCCGCCGCGGCTACGCCGGCCGCATGGTGCTCGCCCACGACACCTGCTGCTACATCGACTGGTTCGGCCCGGGCACCCTCGACGACCTCCAGAACTGGCACTACCTGCACGTCAGCCAGGACGTGCTGCCGTACCTGGCCGAGCACGGCGTCCCGCAGTCCGACATCGTCGCGATGCTGACCGCGAACCCGGCCCGCATCCTGGCCGGCTAGCCGCGGCCTAATCCGGGTGCGGCCGGCCGCCTCCGGTCCTTAGGGTTGCCGTATGCCCAGCCAGTTCCCGGGCGGTGCCGGCGCGGCCCGCGACGAGCAGAGCGCGCTGCTGGTCCCGGTTCCGGCGGCCGAGCCCGCCGTCGGCAGGCACCGGGCCCGGCTCGACGAGAGCGCGCACGACGGCGTCCCCGCGCACCTGACCGTTCTCTACCCGTTCCTGCCGCCCGCGCTGATCGACGACGCGGTGCTGACGTCGCTCGGCCGGCTGTTCGCGGGCCTGCCCGCGTTCGCGTTCACGCTGGACCGGGTCGCCTGGTTCGGCGAGAACGTGGTGTGGCTCGGCCCGCGGGACCCGGCGCCGTTCAGCGCGCTGATCGGCCGGGCGGCCGCGGCCTTCCCGTCCTGCCCGCCCTACGGCGGCGGG
>DASWUW010001072.1:0-1684 GCA_036406335.1 Trebonia sp. | reverse complement strand
GGATCGTCCTGGCCTGCGCTGAGGGCGGGACGATCGGTTCCGTGGCCGCTGAGCTGCGCGTTTCCCGGGACATGGTCTCCAAGTGGCGGGGCCGGTTCCTGAAGGGGCGGCTGAAGGGCCTGACAGACGAGCCGCGGCCGGGCCGGCCCCGGACGATCACCGACGAGCACGTCGAGAAGGTCATCGCGGCGACGCTGGAGCAGGAGCCGGCCGGCGGGGACACGCACTGGTCGACCCGGTCGATGGCCAGGTCGCAGGGCCTGAACCAGACCGCAGTCTCCCGGATCTGGCGGGCCTTCGGCCTCAAGCCGCACCTAGTTGAGACGTGGAAACTGAGCACCGACCCGCAGTTCATCGAGAAGGTCCGCGACGTCGTCGGCCTCTACATGAGCCCGCCTGCCAACGCCCTGGTCCTCTGCGTGGACGAGAAGTCCCAGATCCAGGCCCTCGACCGGACCGCGCCCTGCCTGCCGATGCTGCCAACGACCCCGGCCCGGATGACCCACGACTACGTCCGCAACGGCACCACCAGCCTGTTCGCCGCGTTCGACCTGGCCAGCGGCTCGGTGATCGCCCAGCCCTACCGCCGCCACCGGAGCCAGGAGTTCCTGCGGTTCCTGAAGCTGATCGACAAGGCGGTGCCGAAGGAACTGGACCTGCACCTGGTCCTGGACAACTACGCCACCCACAAGACGCCGGCCATCAAGGACTGGCTGCTGAAGCACCCTCGCTTCGAACTGCACTTCACCCCGACCAGCTCATCATGGATGAACCTGGTCGAAAGATGGTTTGCCGAGCTCACCAACCGCAAGCTCCGCCGCTCAGCCCACCGCAGCGTCACCGAGCTCGAGACCGACATCCGCAAGTGGATCAACGAGTGGAACAAGGACCCGAAGCCGTTCGTCTGGACCAAGACCGCCGACGAGATCCTCGAAACCCTCGCCGCCTACTGCGCCCGTATCAGCAGCCCGGGCTGCTAGGGCCGGCCGATGCCAGCGCCCGGCCGAGTGCGAGCACCCGCCGCTGCCCGTAGACCCTGAAGCCGAGCCGCTGCAGAACCGGGGAGGACGTCGGCTCGGCATGTACCAGCGCGAGCGTCGCGCCCCGGCCGGCTGCCTGGGCCAGGCGGGCGCGCACCAGGGCCCGGTAGACTCCGCGGCCCCGGAAGGCCGGCACCACCCCGGCCCCCCACAGTCGCGCCACGTCGCCCGTAATCGTATAGCCGCCCGCGCCGACCGGCATCTCCTCCCAGTACCCCGCGAAGTAACCCGGAGTCAGTCCGGCGAACGTCCGGTCGATATCAGCGTCCGACGGCTGCCGGTAGCCCCAGGCCGCGCAGCTGGCGCGCTCGTAATCGGCAACGTCTTCCCTGGTCCGCACCGGCCGCGCAGTGACAGCCCCGGGCAGCGGGCCGCCAGGGAGCCCACCGCCGAGCGGGTACGCGCAGATGTCGATCTCGCGGTCCATGCCCGCCCCGAGGCCTAGCAGCACCCGGCCGGTGCCTTCCGGCAAGAACCCCGGGCCCACCGTCCAGAAGGCCTCATCCACCCGCCGGCCCCGCAGCTCGCCCAGCACCCGGCCGGCCAGCTCCGCCGCAGTCACGTCCCCGGGCGCGACCCGCATCACCGTGGCAGACCCGCCTGCGACGTAGAACTCCAGCCACCCCAGGTCCACATGAACTGCA
>DASWUW010001071.1:0-1869 GCA_036406335.1 Trebonia sp. | reverse complement strand
CGGTAGTTCCCGGAACTGTTATCCCGCTACCCGGACAGCGCGGACCACCTCGGCGTGCTCCCGCATCGTTTCCGTCCCGTCCTGCCCCGGCTGGCGGCCGAAGCCGCAGTACATCGCCACGCCGAAGTCAGCGATATAGCGCGACGCGGTGGCGACCCGGCGGCGCAGCCCCGCCTCGCCGTCGATCGGCAGCACGATCCCGAGAAACACCCGGGCGTCCAGCGGCTCCAGGTCGACGAGCGGCCGGAAGAACGAGCGGTCCTCGCTGCGCAGGTAGCGCGGCCCGGCCAGGTGCAGCCAGTCGACGGTGCGCCCGGAGTTGGCCACAGCGAAGTTCGCCATTCGTACCAGCAGTTCCATGTCTCGCGCCTCGTACATCGGCCACTCGGGGAACGTCCCGTAGCACAGGTGGTAGCCGACCAGTGCCTCCGGCGGGATCAGCCGGGTGAGCCGGGTCACCGGGCCGGCGAACCGCTCCCACGCGCCCTCCGGAGTCCAGGCCAGGACCCGCTCCAGGTCCTGCGTCTCGTAGGCCAGGTCCCACTGGACGGCGACGTCCGCGGGCGGGACCGCCGCGAAGAGCCGCCGCAGCTCCCGCCCCACCAGGTCCTCGAACCCGCTCGCGGCGACCGGGTAGTCGTGCGCGAAATCGGCCTTGAACGCGTTCAGGGCGCTGGCCGGGAACGGCAGGCACACCTGAAACCGGGTTCCGGCCGGGATGATCCCGGCCCCGCGCAGCGCGCGGAACACGTCGTAGGAGGCGATCGCGTCGTCGATGCGGGGCCAGGTCTCCCAGTGCACCGCGGTTACCCCGGGCCGGACGCCGAATACCGGGGTCTCGTAGGCATGGCGGGGCAGGCCGGTGGGCGACGTGGTTTCCGAGAGGGTCACGATGCCCGCGTTCGGGCGGACCAGCTTTTCCCGCTCGTAACTGACCCAGCCCGCGCGGGGGCCGGTCTCCCCGTCCGGCAGCGCGAACACCAGGTCGCCCAGGAAGCCCGCGGCGGAGCGCAGGGCCGACTCCGCGGACTCGGCGGGCAGGCTTCCGACCAGCAGCAGTTCGCTGTTGACGCGCCGCGCCATCGCGGCCTCCTTCACTCGGACCGGATCTTGCTCTACCCGCAGCAGCTTAGGGGCCGGCCGGGCTCAGAACCGGTGGGTGGTGGCGCCGAAGGGATCACCCTTGGCGTGAGCGAAGACCCGGGCCGGGGCGACGCCGAATACCTCGCTGGGAAAGCCGTCTGTGTCGCCGTGGTAGAACCGGCCGTTGCGAACCGTCAGCTGCCAGCGGCCGTCCCACCGGGCGGCGAAGGCCTTGGCCACCCGGGCGAGTTCCGCCTCGTCGGTGACCGGTACGGCCTGACCCTCGACCACGACGTCGGTCCCGTGGTCCCAGGTGCTGGTGCCGGCGGTCAGCACGACATGCGGGTTGGCCTCCAGGTTGACGTATTTCTGCTCGTCGGAGCCGGTGTGAAAGTAGAGCGTGCCGTCCGTCCACACCGCGACCAGCGGGGTGACGTGCGGCCGTCCGTCGGCCCGGACGGTAGTGATCCAGGAGATCTCCGCCGCCTCCAGCAGCCGCTGGGTGTCATCCCAGCTGACCGGCTGGGCCGCCGGGTCGCTGTAGCGCTGGTCAAGGGCGGTTACCGGTACGTTCACGGATTTACCTCCACCGGGTCGACGACTGTGTCAATGACGACTGAGGTCGGGTGGCAAACTCATCGGCTTCGTGGCTGCGGCCAGGAATGCCCGCCGATGATTGTCTGTTCAACTATTCGTGAAGAAGATCGGGTTCTTGTCCTTCGGGCACTGGTCGGACGCGCCGGGCTCACAGGTGCGGTCGGCGTCGGACTCGCTGCTCCAGTCGAT
>DASWUW010001070.1:0-9148 GCA_036406335.1 Trebonia sp. | reverse complement strand
CGCCCGCCCCGGGCCGCGGCGCCGCCGCGCTGGCCAGGCCGACCCGCACCTGGTCGCGCAGCCACTCCTGCAGGTCGGCCAGCCCCGCGGCGGCCCGCTCGCTGCGCGTCGCCAGCCGGCGGGCGGCGGCCGTCTCGTCGCGCAGGCCGGACGCGGCGTCCGGCCCCGCACCGGAAGCGGCGGAGGAGGCTGAGTCACCTGAGTCCGTTCGGGCGGCTGACCTCGCTTTGGTCTTCTCCTGCTTGTCCCGGCGGGATTCCTGCCAGTCCCGGGCGAAGGCGGCCGGGCCGGCCGCGTCCGGCACCGTGCCCGCCGACCACAGCAGCAGCAGCCCGAGGGCGTGCTTACAGGGAAATTTGCGCGACGGGCAGGAGCACTTGAACGCCGGGCCGGACAGGTCGACCGCCACCTGGTACGGGTTTTTGCCGGAGCCGGCGCACAGCCCCCATACCAGGTCTTCCGTCGCGCCGGAGGTGCTCCACGGCGCCGGGCGGGACAGCGGGCCGGCGGCGCGGCGGGACGAGTCGTCCGGGGCGAGTGCGAGCACGCTGTCGGGACTCCATCGGGGCATGCGCCGCAAGCTAGCCGGCCTCGCCGACATTCCGGGCGCATAATCCCCGCCCCGGCGCGCCCGTCACTGCCGTCCCGGGGCGCCTGCGCCTCAGCCGGCCCAGCCGGCGACGGCCAGCCGGTAGTTCTGCGTCAGCGGGCCGAGGAGCTCGTAGCCGAGTTCCTCGTTGATCGCGATCATGTGCCGGTTGGCCGCGGCCCGCCCGGCGGCATGCCGGAGCAGCGCCGATCCGGTCCCGCGGCGCCGCGCCGCGGGGTGCACGGCGACGTTCAGGTAGGCCCGCTCCCGGTTCTCCCGGCCGGGCAGGCCCAGGTAGTACCACCCCCGGACGGCGCCCGAGGTCTCGTCGCGGCACACCCAGGTCTCCGCGGGGTCGGCCGGGTACTGGAGCCAGCTCCGCAGCCGCCGCAGCGACCACGGCGGCCCCAGCGGGTCGTCGGTCTCGTCGGCCGCCCGCACGACCTCGAAGCAAGCCTGGGTTGCCGCCTGGTCGAACGCGTCCATCGCCGCGATGCGCATGCCCTCCAGCTAACCGCGCCGGCGGTGGCGGGTCGAGGGCCGGAAATCACCTGGCGAGTTACCTTGATATCGAGATACTGTAGGTTACGTACCGACGAACCGGGTAGCCGCGCCGCAGCGAGGCAGGATGCTGGAGGCAGCCGCGCAGGCCCGGCGCCGGGGATCATATGGCAATCTGGGCGAGGAGGCTCAACCTACGATGACTGCGAACAGCTTCGGTAGCCGCGCGACGCTTGAGGCGGGCGGCGGCACGCACGAGATCTACCGCCTGGACGCGGTCCCGGGCAGCGAGACCCTCCCGTACAGCCTGAAGGTGCTGCTCGAGAACCTGCTCCGCAACGAGGACGGCCTCAACGTCACCGCCGACCACGTCAACGCGCTGGCCGGCTGGGACGCCGGCGCCGAGCCGGACACCGAGATCCAGTTCACCCCGGCCCGGGTGATCCTGCAAGACCTGACCGGCGTGCCCGCGGTGGTCGACCTGGCCGCCATGCGCGAGGCGATGGCCGCCCTCGGCGGCGACCCGACCAAGATCAACCCGCTCATCCCGGCCGAGCTGGTCATCGACCACTCGGTGGTCGCCGACGTGTTCGGCGTGCCCGAGGCGTTCAGCCGGAACGTGGAGCTCGAGTTCCAGCGCAACGTCGAGCGCTTCCAGTTCCTGCGCTGGGGCCAGGACGCCTTCGACGGCTTCCGCGTCGTCCCGCCCGGCACCGGCATCGTGCACCAGGTCAACATCGAGCACCTCGCCCGCGTGGTCATGACGGGTAACGGGCCAGACGGGGCGGGTACCGCGTACCCGGACACCTGCGTCGGCACCGACAGCCACACCACCATGGAGAACGGCCTCGGCATCCTCGGCTGGGGCGTCGGCGGCATCGAGGCCGAGGCCGCCATGCTCGGCCAGCCCATCTCCATGCTGATCCCGCGGGTGGTCGGCTTCCGTCTCACCGGCCAGCTCCCGCAGGCCACCACCGCCACCGACCTGGTCCTCACCATCACCGAGATGCTGCGCAAGCACGGCGTGGTGGGCAAGTTCGTCGAGTTCTGCGGCGAAGGGGTGGGCGCGGTCCCGGTGGCCAACCGGGCCACCATCGGCAACATGTCGCCCGAGTTCGGCTCGACCGCCGCGATCTTCCCGATCGACGCGGGCACCATCGAGTACCTGCGGCTCACCGGCCGCCCGGAGACTCAGATCGACCTGGTGGAGAAGTACGCCAAGGCCCAGGGCATGTGGCACGACCCGGACCGGGTCCTGCGCTTCTCCGAGGAGCTGACCCTCGACCTGTCCACCGTCGTCCCGTCCATCGCCGGCCCTAAGCGCCCGCAGGACCGGATCGAGCTGGCCCACGGCAAGACCGCCTTCCGCGACGCCCTGCCCGCCTACACCGGCGACAGCGGGCTGAACGGCACGTTCCCCGCCTCTGACCCGGTCGAGAACGACGACACCCGCCCGGTCCACACGGTCGGCATCACCCTGGAGGACGGCACCGAGACGACCCTCGACCACGGTCACGTCGTCATCGCCGCGATTACCTCCTGCACCAACACCTCCAACCCGTACGTGATGATCGGCGCCGCGCTGCTGGCCAAGAAGGCGGTCGAGAAGGGCCTGAGCCGCAAGCCCTGGGTGAAGACCACCCTCGCCCCCGGGTCCAAGGTGGTCACCGACTACTACGAGCGGGCCGGCCTGATCCCCTACCTGGACAAGCTCGGCTTCAACCTCGTCGGCTACGGGTGCACCACCTGCATCGGCAACTCCGGCCCGCTGCCCCCGGCGGTCAGCCAGGCGGTCAACGACAACGACCTCACCGTGGTCAGCGTGCTGTCCGGCAACCGCAACTTCGAGGGCCGCATCAACCCCGACGTCAAGATGAACTACCTGGCGTCCCCGCCCCTCGTCGTCGCCTACGCCCTGGCGGGCACGATGGACATCGCCCTCGACCGCGACCCGCTGGGCACCGACAGCGAGGGCCAGCCGGTCTACCTGGCCGACATCTGGCCGTCCCCGGACGAGGTCAGCAGCGTCGTGGCCAGCGCCGTCGCGGCCGAGATGTTCACCGCCGACTACGCCGACGTCTTCCAGGGCGACGACAACTGGCGCGGACTCGACGTGCCGGCCGGCGACACCTTCGAGTGGGCCGGCAGCTCCACCTATGTCCGCCGCCCGCCGTACTTCGACGGCATGCCGGGCGAGCCGGAGCCGGTGACCGACCTCTCCGGGGCGAAGGTGCTGGCCAAGCTGGGCGACTCGGTGACCACCGACCACATCTCCCCGGCGGGCGCGATCAAGGCCACCGCCCCGGCGGGCCTGTACCTGACCGAGCACGGCATCGAGCGCGCCGACTTCAACTCCTACGGCTCGCGGCGCGGCAACCACGAGGTGATGATCCGCGGCACGTTCGCCAACATCCGGCTGCGCAACCAGCTGGCGCCGGGCACCGAGGGCGGCGTCACGGTCAAGGACGGCCAGGAGATGTCGATCTACGACGCCTCCCGCGAGTACATCGCCGAGGGCACTCCGCTGATCGTCCTGGGCGGCAAGGAGTACGGCTCCGGTTCCTCCCGCGACTGGGCCGCCAAGGGCACCGCGCTGCTCGGCGTGCGCGCCGTGCTGGTCGAGTCGTTCGAGCGCATCCACCGCTCCAACCTCATCGGCATGGGCGTGCTCCCGCTGCAGTTCAAGCCGGGCGAGAACGCCGAGTCCCTCGGTCTCACCGGTCACGAGACGTTCGCGGTGGAGGGAATCGCCGCCATCAACTCCGGCGGCGTTCCCCGCGAGGTCACGGTGACCGCCGACGACAAGCGGTTCACCGCGACCGTGCGGATCGACACCCCCGGCGAGGCCGAGTACTACCGGCACGGCGGCATCATGCAGTACGTGCTGCGGTCGCTGCTCACCGCGAAGTAACCCGCGGGCTCCGCCCGCGGTGCCGGCCCGGGTGCGCTCACGCGCGCCCGGGCCGGCCCGGTTGTGCCCTGGCGTCCCCCGGGCCTCTCTATTTGCGGGCCCAGGGCCGGCGCCGGGCCGATAGGCTCAAGGCATGGCTCACGACCACGTCCATGACGTCGGCGACGACGATCTCGACTTCGAGGACATCGATATCAAGGAGGCGCTCGGGCTGCCCGACGCGCTCCCGCCGATCCGCCTGCTGCCGCTGCCCGAACTCGCCGCCGCCGCCCGCACCGCGCCGGTGGCCCGCCAGCTCGCCGCGCTCGCCGAGTGGGTGGGCAAGGACGGCCGGGAAGTCGACGAGGACGGCGACCTGACCGAGCCGGACCTGGCCGCAGCCGTGGCCGCGCTCAGCGTGGACGCCGAGGACCTCGCCTTCCTGTGGGAGTACGCGCTCGCGGTGGAGTGGCTGGTCTTCGACGAGGACGACGAGGACCGGGTCAGCCCGGGCGAGACCGCCGACGACTGGGCGTCCGACGACGACGAGGCGGTGCTGGCCGCCTGGTCCTCCACCCTCGCGGCCGTCCTCGGCGAGACCCTCGAGCTGTACGGGCCCGACCTGGACGTCAGCGAAGACGACGAAGACGAGGACGAGTTCGACTTCGCCGGGCAGGGCATGGCGATCGCCATCCTGCTCTTCCTCGCCCGCCGCGAAGGCCTCACCTCCGAGGAGTTCGCCGACGTGCTGTGGGAGAACGCCGCCGGCGGCCGCGAAGAGGACGACCTGGAGACGCACGCCGAGCTCGCCGAGGCCCGCGCGGAGTGGGAGAGCGAGTACGGCGACGCCGCCGTGCTGCTGCTGGGCAAGCTGAAGGAGACGCTCGCCGTCACCGAGGAAGCCGGCCTGATCCGGCTCACCCCGCTCGCGCTCGCCGCGCTGCACGAGCAGCTGGTCGAGGCCGGGGTGGAGATCCCGCTGCTGCCGCAGACCGCGGCCGAGCTGTCCGGCAGCGAGCTGCTGGCGATGGCCGGCGGCGTCAGCGACGCCGACTTCGAGGCCGAGGTCACCGGGTGGACCGCGGCCCGCGGTCCCGACACCGCCGCCCGGGAACTGCTCGAGCTGGCGGCCGACGCGGAGCCGGGGGAGCGGATGATCGCGGTGGCCGCCGTCACCGCGATCGGCGAGCCCGCCGAGCCGGCCTGGCGCGCGAGCCTCGCGGTGCCCCAGGTCCGCGCCTACGCCAAGGTCGCGCTGGCCCAGCTGACCGGGGTCGGCTCCGACGACGACGGGCCGGTGAACCTGCCGCCGGAGCTGGAGATGACACCCCAGGACCTCGCCTGGGTCGCCACTGACCTGCTTGTCCTGGCGATCGACGACGAGTTCCCCGACCCCGACTACCTGGCGGTCAGCTTCCGCGAGGCCGTCCCGGTCGGCCGCGAGCAGATGCTGTTCGAGGGCATGGCGGCCGGCCCGCACCCGGGCACGGCCGAGGTGCTTACCCACCTGGGCGAGTACCACCCCGACAAGCAGATCGCCAAGGCGGCCCGCGCCGCCGCGCACAAGGTCACCTCGCGGCGCGGCTAGGCCGATGACCGAGGGCACGGGCGGCAGCGGCACGGGCGGCGGCCTGGCCGCGGTTGAGCACGTCGTGGTGCTGATGCTGGAGAACCGCTCCTTCGACCACATGCTGGGCTACCTGTACTCCGGCAGCGGCAACCGGTCCCCGGCGGGCCAGCCGTTCGAGGGACTGTCCGGCACCGAGTCGAACCCGGACGCCGACGGCAACCCGGTCAGCGTCTACCCGGTCACGCCGTCCACCCCGAACGCCTACTTCATGCCCGGAGCCGACCCCGGCGAGGGCTACCAGGCGACCAACTCCCAGTTGTGGGACTCGGTCACCGCCCCCGCGGCGGGCACGGCGGCGGCGATGAACGGCTTCGTGAAGGACTTCGCCGCCACGATCACCTGGGAAACCGCCGACAAGTGGTCGATCGTCGCGGGCACCACCCCGAGCTGGATCATGGGCTGCTTCGCCCCGGAGACCCTGCCCGTGCTGTCCGCGCTGGCCCGCGGCTACGCCGTCTGCGATCACTGGTTCGCCTCGGCCCCGACCGAGACGCTGCCCAACCGCGCGTTCACCCTGGCCGGCACCAGCCAGGGGCACCTGGACGACCACACCAAGACGTACACCTGCCCGTCGATCTTCGGGTCGCTGACCAAAGCGGACGTGAGCTGGCGGGTCTTCGGCTACACCGCGCAGCCGCTGACCAAGGCCGACTTCCCCGACATCACCGGCGCCGACGCGTCCCACTTCGGCCTGTTCAAGGACTTCCAGGAGGCCGCCGCGGCCGGCACGCTGCCCGGGTTCACCTTCCTCGAGCCGAGCTGGTCCTCCGCCGGCAACAGCCAGCACCCCAACTACGACGTGGCGCTGGGCGAGCAGCTCATCAGTGACACCTACGAGGCGCTGCGCTCCGGGCCCGGCTGGCCGCAGACCCTGTTCGTGCTCACCTACGACGAGCACGGCGGCTGCTACGACCACGTGCCGCCGCCGTGGGGCGCGGTCCCCCCGGACAATACCGCGGGCGAGTTCGGCTTCGGCTTCGACCGCTTCGGGGTCCGGGTGCCGACCGTGCTGATCTCGCCGCTGATCGCCCCCGGCACCGTGTACCGGGTGCCGGACGGCTCGGTGCCGCTAGATCACACCTCCATCCTCAAGACGGTCGAGCAGCGCTGGAACCTTCCCGCCCTCACCGCCCGCGACGCCGCCGCGCCGGCCTTCGGCGACGTTCTCACGCTAACCGCCCCGCGCACCGACGACGTGCTGGCCGGCGTCACCGTCCCGGTGTCCGGCAGCGCGGGCCCGTCCGCCGGGCAGGTCTCCCACCTGGAGGCCGTCCGCGACGAGCTGTACGCCCGCTACATCCCGGGCGGACGCCCGCCCGCGCCCGCCGGGGCGGTTGTCCAGGACCCGGACCAGCGCCCCGGCGCCTAACCCGGCAACCGTGCCCGAGTCAACCGTGCCCGGATCGAAGGGGCATCTCAACCCGGGGGCCAGCGGGGTGCACCTGGACCGGTTCGAGCTCGGGGCCGGCCTGTCCGACCTGGTGCGCCACGTGTGGACCGGACGCTGGGCGGTGCCCGACGGCGAGGTCCGGCCGCAGCGGGTGCTGACCTACCCGGCGCCCAACGCCGTGATCACCCCCGGGCTGGCCGCCGCCCTGCACGGGCCGGATTCCCGGGTTCAGGTCCGGGAGCTGCGCGGTGCGTCCTGGGTCGTCGGTGTCCTGTTCCGCCCGGCGGCCTGCCCCCTGCTGACCGGCACCGACCCGGTCGCCCTGGTCGGCTCGAGCGAGCCGCTGCCCGCCGCCCCGGCCGGGGCGCTGAGCGCGATCATGGCCGGCACCACCCGCGACCGGGAGGAGCACGACCGGGACGCACTGATCCCGGTGCTGCGCGGCTGGCTGCGGCCGGTCGCGGCCCGGGTCGACGACCGGGGGCGGCTGGTCAACGAGGCCTGCCGGCTGGCCGAGGAGGATACCGCGCTCACCCGCGCCGCCGACCTCGCGGCGCGGCTCGGCCTGTCCGACCGCAGTCTGGAGCGGCTGGTGCGCGTCCATACCGGCCTCAGCCCGAAATGGCTGATCGAGTGCCGCCGGCTGCAGCACGCGGCGACCACCCTGTTCGCCGCGCCCGGCACCGGGCTGTCCGAGCTCGCGGCCGAACTCGGGTACACCGACTACCCGCATTTCTCCCGGCGGTACCAGCGGGTGCTGGGGGAGTCGCCGCGCGTCACCCGGGACCGCGGCCGGCAGGCCCGGGAGCGGGCCGGCCGCTGACGACCGCCAGCGGCCGGCTCTTTCTCCTACGGGAGCAGTTCGACATACCCGTCGGTTCCGTGCACCCGGATCCGCTGGCCGTCCCGGATCAGCCGGGTGGCCTGCTCCACCCCCACCACGGCGGGCAGGCCGTACTCCCGGGCGATCACCGCCCCGTGGGTCATCAGCCCGCCCGCCTCCGTCACCAGGGCCCTGACCGCGACGAAGGCGGGTGTCCAGCTGGGGTCGGTGTAGGCGGTGACCAGGATGTCGCCCGCCTCCAGGTCGGCCTCGGCTATGTCCCGGATGACCCGGGCCCGTCCCTCGGCGGTCCCGGCGGAGACGGGCAGCCCGGTCAGCGCGCCGGGCGGCACCCCGGCGCGCCGGTACGTCCCGGTGACGGCCTCGCCGTCCGAGGTGAGCACCCGGGGCGGGGTGAGTGCCGCCTGCGCCCGGTAAGCGTCTTTGCGCCGGCGGATCAGCTCGTCGTCCACCTGGCGGGTACGGACCACGTCGCGGAACTCCTCGAACCGGAGGTAGAAGATGTCTTCCCGCTGGCCGAGCACGCCGGCTTCCACCAGGCGGCCGGCGTCGTTCAGCAGGGCCTGCTTGTAGACGAAGTAGCAGCTGACCATGTGGTACTTGGGATACTCCCGGTAGCCGGCGAAGGTCCGGATCCGGTCGATGAGCCGCCTGGCCTCTTCGGCCTTCGGTTCTCCGTCCGGCAGGGCCCGCAAGCGCGCCAGCAGCTCCTGCTCCTGCTGCCCGGCCTGCTGCCGGCCACGGGCGAAGCGCCGCTCGCCGGCGCCCGGCTCGGCGTTCTTGACGTTGGCCAGGATCATGGGCAGGAGCATGGCGGGGCGTTCGCCCCAGCGGGGCCTGGTGATGTCGATCTCGCCGACGCCGCGCATGCCGTACCGGCCGAGGTAGGCCTGGATGGCGGCGCGCGCTTCGCGCCCGCCGTCGAGCGCGGGCAGCTCGTCGAGGAAGGTCTCGCCCTGCGCCCGCCGCAGGAACGCCGCCACGTCGGGATGCGGCCGGATCACGTCCGCGACGTCGAGCAGCGCCAGCCCCATTTCCGCCGTGACGTTCCCGGGGACAGACTGCGAGAGCGCGTCGGCCGCGTTCTTCTCGTCCAGCCACTCCTGCACCAGCTCGTTCAGCCGCCACGCGGCCTGCATCCCCGCCAGGATGACCGCCAGGCTTTGCGGGTCGAACATAAACCGTTTCAGCTCCTGGATGTCCGCGAGAATGAAGTCGGCCAGCGCCGTCCCGGACTTGCCCCGGATGTCGCGCCGCAGGGCGGCGATCGCGGTCCGGCTGCGCTCGGTCAGCCCGGTGACGCC
>DASWUW010001069.1:0-2124 GCA_036406335.1 Trebonia sp. | reverse complement strand
AGCCGGGCACCGGCCGGAGAACTCCTGGCCTGCCTTCGAGTATGCCGCCGAGCTCGGTTACGCCTACCTGGAGACCGACACGCGCTCGACCTGCGACGGCGGGCTGATCGCCTTTCACGACGCCGAGCTCGACCGGGTCACCGACCGGAGCGGCCAGGTGAGCAGGCTCACCTGGCGGGAAGTCTCCGCCGCCCGGATCAACGGCACCGAGGAGATCCCGCTACTGGAGGACCTGATCGGCAGCTTTCCCGAGCTGCGGTTCAACATCGATCTCAAGGACGAGGGCACGATCGGGCCGCTGGCCGGCGTGCTCAAGCGCACCGGCGCCTGGGACCGCGTCTGCCTGGCGTCGTTCTCGGCGGCCCGGCTGCTCGCCGCCCAGCGTTCTCTGGACCGGCCGATCTGCCTGGCGGTCCCCCCCGCGACGATTATGGCCCTGCGGTACCTGAAGGCGCCGGGTCAGGCGATGGCCCGCCGCCTGGTCCAGTCGGGCGCCCGCTGCGCTCAGGTGCACCGACAGTTCGCCACGCGGGAATTCATCCGGCGGGCGCACGGGGTAGGACTAGACGTCCACGTGTGGACGCTGAACACCAGAGAGGAAATCGAACGGGCGCTGGATCTGGGGGCCGACGGGGTGATGACCGATGACGTGCTGCTGCTGCGGGACATCCTCACCGCGCGCGGCCGGTGGCATCCCCGGGCGGCCGGCCTGCCACGGGCCAGTGCGGTAGGCTACTGCTAAGTAGCCGACAGTAACGTCAGCACTGGCCGGCCGCCAGTCAGACGGCGACGACGCGCGGCCGCCAGAGAACCCGCTGGCCAGGCTGGATGCGGAAATACGGCTGAAACGTGGTTGGACTTCCGCTGTGACGGGAATCTTGTCCGGGTATCCAGTGTTGCCGGTAGAGATCGCCAACCGCCTGGGAGGCAGCAAGTAATGGCCGAACGCGCACTACGCGGAACCCGGCTCGGCGCCACGAGCTATGAAAACGACCGGAACACCGACCTGGCTCCGCGCCAGGAGGTCCCGTTCGACTGTCCTAACGGACACCACTTTAGCGTGCCATTCGCCACCGAGGCGGAACTCCCGTCAATGTGGGAATGTCGTGTCTGTGGTGCCCTGGCCACGGCCAGCACGGGCGAGTCTCCCTCGCCTAAGAAGGTCAAGCCACCCCGCAGTCACTGGGACATGCTGATGGAACGGCGTACCGTAGAAGATCTCGAAGCCGTGCTCGCGGAGCGGCTCGAGGTAGTCAAGGAACGCCGGGCTCTGGAAGCCCGCGCCATCGCCGACGTCAGCAACCGCCGCAGCGCCTGACGCAGAACCCCCGGGGGTGCCTGGCTCCCCGGGGTTTCGTACTGCCTGGCCGCGGGTCAGCTGCCTAGCGCCTGATGCTGGCGGCCGAACGGCCGTGCAGCCGGGCGCTGATGCCCCAGCGGGCGATCCGGGTGAACGCCTCGAGGATCACCGACCGGGACATCTTGGACGCCCCCCGCTCACGCTCGACGAACGTGATGGGCACTTCCGTGATGGTCAGGCCCGACTGCAGCACGCGCAGGGTCATGTCCACCTGGAAACAGTAGCCCGCCGACTGGATGCCGTTGAGGCCGATCTTGCGCAGCGTTTCCGCCCGGTAGACGCGGAAACCGCCGGTCGCGTCCTTAACCCGGACGCCCAGCATCAGCCGGGTGTACAGGTTGGCCCCGCTGGAGAGGATCTCCCGGGACTTCGGCCAGTTCACCACCGTACCGCCGGGGACATAGCGCGAGCCGATGACCGCGTCCGCGTGGGCGGCGGCGGCGAGCAACTTGGGCAGGTCCTCCGGGCGATGAGAGCCGTCGGCGTCCATTTCGACGATCAGGTCGTACCCGGCGTCGAGTGCCCGGGTGAACCCGGCCACGTACGCGCGGCCGAGCCCGGCCTTCTCGCTGCGGTGCAGCACCTGCACGCGCGGGTACGCCTCAGCCAGCTTGTCGGCCAGGTCCCCGGTGCCGTCCGGGCTGTTGTCGTCGACGACGAGCAGGTCAGCGTCCGGAACCGACTCACGGATCCGGGTCGCCATGATTTCCAGGTTCGGCCGCTCGTTGTACGTGGGCATGATAATGAGAACGCGGCCCGTGGCC
>DASWUW010001068.1:0-10495 GCA_036406335.1 Trebonia sp. | reverse complement strand
CAGTCCGGTGCCCGGTACGCCGCGTACTGCGTAGGCGTCTGAATTATAGGAAGGTCGTCGGCCTTCGCGTGCTTATTCCCGGCAGGTCCGATTTATCGGTATTGCCAAAGATAAGACGGTTTGCTGCCCGCCGCCAAATGGACAGACACGTAGCGTAACACCCTCATAACGACGAGTCAGCTCAGTGCTGCTACCTGTTCCGCCAGCCAGCGCCGCGGCGCGCGGGCGGCGGCAGCGGCCGCGAT
This sequence comes from Trebonia sp., assembly GCA_036406335.1. Classification (GTDB taxonomy): domain Bacteria; phylum Actinomycetota; class Actinomycetes; order Streptosporangiales; family Streptosporangiaceae; genus Trebonia. Next base: position 10,250 of record DASWUW010001068.1, on the reverse strand, counting down.
CGTCGCACTGCGTTGTTGCCGCTCGGCGGCCGGCATGATCAGGCCAGCATGCAAGGCGCCAGCGGTAGCGCTGACATCATACGGGTTTACCAGGAGCGCCGCCTCGCCAATCAGCGCGGCCGCGCCTGCCTCACGGGAGAGCACGAGCGCGCAGCCGTGCTCGCTCAGCACCGGACCTTCCTCGGCCACCAGGTTCATGCCGTCCCTGACCGGGTTGACCAGAAGCACGTCGGCAATCCCGCACGCGGCCAGCGAACGCGGGTAGTCGTCCCTTACGTCCAGGATAAGCGGTTCCCAGTCTGGCGTCCCGAACTCGGTGTTGATCTGCGCCGCCAGTTCGCTGACCCGCGAGGTGTAGTCCCGGTACTCGGCCAGATCCGACCGGGACGGGTAGGCGAACGCCAGATGCGTCACCCGGCCCCGCCATTCCGGCCGGGTGATCAGCAGTTCGCGGTAGGCGGCGAGTCCGCGGACGATGTTCTTGGACAGCTCGGTGCGGTCCACCCGCACGATCAGCTGCCTGCCCCGGGCCGCTTCGGTCAGCGCCCGCGCGTGCACGCGGACGTCGTCCGCCCGGCCCCGGGCCCGCAGTTCCTCCGCGTCCACGCCGAGCGGGTGCACCCCGACCTCGGTCACCCGGCCGCGGTAGGCGACCTGGCCGGAACCGTCGCCGCCGCGGGTCACCCGGGCGCCCAGCACCGTCTCGCAGCAGTCGAGGAAGGCGGCGGCCCAGCGCCCGGCGAGGAAACCCGCGTGATCGGCCCCGAGCATCCCGTCGAGGATCGCGGCGGCGATGTCGTCCGGCAGCATCTGGTAGTACTCGGGCGGCGCCCACGGGGTGTGCTCGAAATGAGCGATCCGCGCGGCCGGGTGCTGCTCGCGCAGCAGCCGCGGCGCGAGCGACAGGTGGTAGTCCTGGATCAGCACCCGGGCGCCCGGGGCGCACTCCTGCGCCAGCGCGGCCGCGAAGGTCTCGTTGTAGGCGACGTAGGCGTCCCAGTCGGCCCGGAACCCCGAGTCGAAACGGGGCTGGTTGGGCGTATCGAACAGCAGGTGGTGCACGAACCACAGGACCGAGTTGGCGATGCCGTTGTAGGCCGGGCCGAGTACGTCACCGGGAATGTCCAGCATCCGCACCGGGATCTCGCCCGGAGCGCCCGGGGTGCGCGCCGACTGGCGGGCCACCGCCTGGTCGGCCCCGCCGAGCGCCGCGCACAGCCAGAGCGCCCCGCCGCCGGCGGCCAGCTCGCTCAGCCCCGAGGTCATTCCCGACACCAGGCCGCCGCCGCCGCGCCGGGCGGTTAGTGAGCCGTCCGGGGAGTAACCGTAGGAAACAGGCCCCCGGTTCGAGGCGACAATGAGTAGCCCACTCGGGTCACTAGTCATATGGAGCAAGCCTAGATGAATCGCACCACGGCCGACCGCCGGGGGGATGCGCTCGATCAGTTACAGTGTTATCGCAACGCACAACTGAATACCTCATCCAGAGGGGTGGAGGGATCGGCCCTGTGAAGCCCCGGCAACCATCGCGGTAAACGCACCTCAGCAAGGCGAGGCAAGCGCGTGACTGGTGCCAAGTCCGGCCTGCGGTCACGGTGACCGCTGGGAAAGATGGGAGAGAGAGGCCTCGCCCCATGACCGCTCAGACCGACACGTCCCGCACCGGAGCGCCCGGTACCCTCCGCCTTGGCCACGCCGCAGGCCTGACCTGCCGCGAGTGCGGCAGCACGGTCGAACTCGGCCCGTTCTACGCCTGTGCGATGTGTTTCGGGCCGCTGGAGATCAGTTACGACTTCCCGCGGCTGACCCGGGCCGACATCGAGGCGGGCCCGCAGAACATCTGGCGTTACGCCGCGCTGCTGCCGGTGCCTTCCGACATCGCCACCCGGCCGACCACCGAGCCGGGTTACACCAGGCTCATCCGCGCCGACGGCCTCGCCGCCAAGCTGGGGATGCGGCGCCTGTGGATCAAGGACGACAGCGGCAACCCGACCCACTCGTTCAAGGACCGGGTGGTAGCGGTGGCGCTCGCGGCCGCCACCGAGATGGGCTTCAAGGTGCTCGCCTGCCCGTCCACCGGCAACCTGGCCAACGCGGTCGCCGCCGCCGCGGCCCGGGCCGGCATCCGGTCCGTGGTCATGGTCCCGGCCAACCTGGAAGAGCAGAAGATCGTCACCACCGCGGTGTACGGCGGCACGTTCGTCACCGTCGACGGGAATTACGACGACGTGAACCGGCTCGCCTCCGAGCTGGCGGGCGAGCACGAGGACTGGGCCTTCGTCAACGTGAACGTGCGGCCCTACTACGCGGAGGGCTCCAAGACCCTCGGGTTTGAGATCGCCGAGCAGCTCGGCTGGCGGCTGCCCGACCAGATCGTGGTCCCGGTCGCCTCCGGCGCCCAGCTGGTCAAGATCGACAAGGGGTTCAGCGAGCTGGCCGAGCTTGGCCTGGTCGAAGAGAAGCCCTGGAAGGTGTTCGGCGCGCAGGCCACCGGGTGCTCGCCCGTGTCCCAGGCGTTCGCCCAGGGCTGGGACACCGTGCGGCCGGTGAAGCCGGACACGATCGCCAAGTCGCTGGCTATCGGCAACCCGGCAGACGGCCCCTACGTACTTGACGTGGTGCGCCGGACCGGCGGCGCGGTAGCCGACGTCTCCGACGACGAGGTGGTGGACTCGATGCGGCTGCTGGCCCGCTCACAGGGCGTTTTCGGCGAGACCGCGGGCGGGGTCACCGTCGGCGTGCTGCGCAAGCTGCTGGCCGCGGGCCAGATCGACCCGGACGCGGAAACGGTCATCATCAACTCCGGCGACGGCCTCAAGACCCTGTCCGCGGTGGCCTCCTCGGTCCACGTCCCCTCCGCGATCAAGCCCACCCTCGAGGCGTTCCAGGCCCGGTACTGACCTCCTGACCCTGCTAGTCTTTCGCCGTGAATCCGCTTGGCATCGACGGCGCCTGGGTCTACACGCCCCAGGTGCACCACGACGACCGGGGCAGTTTCGCCGAGGCGTTCCGCGGCGCCGAGTTCGCCGCTGACCTCGGCTACCGGCTGGACGTCGCCCAGGTCAACTGCTCGGTTTCCCGGCGCGGGGTAATCCGGGGCATTCACTACGCCGACGTACCGCCCGGCCAGGCCAAGTACGTGACCGGCGTCTCCGGCGCGATCCTGGACGTGGTGGTCGACCTGCGGGACGGCTCGCCGTCGTTCGGGAAGTGGGAGGCGGTCCGGCTGGACGCCGCCGCCCGCAACGCGGTCTTCCTGTCCGAGGGCCTCGGACACGCGTTCATGGCCCTGACCGACGGCGCGACCGCGCTCTACCTCTGCTCGACGCCGTACGCTCCCGGCCGCGAGCACGGCCTGCACCCGCTGGACGAGACGATCGGGATCGCCTGGCCGGCCGACGACGAGGGCGGCGAGCCGGTGCTGTCGGATAAGGACGCCGCCGCCCCGGGACTGGACGAGGCGCTGCGCGCCGGGCAGCTGCCCCGGTACGAGGAGTGCACCGCTTACGCCGGCGGGCTGCGCGCGGCACCCCGCTGAGCGGCCGGCCGGCATCAGCCGGCCGGCGTCAGCCCGCTAAGCGGAGGCCGGGCGGCGTCAGCCGCTGAGCGGGCCGACACTGAGCAGGGAGACCGTGATCCCGTTCTCCTGGTACTGAGTCTGGGTCTGGTACCCGAGCGTCTCCAGGTACGAGGCTTCCAGCGGCTGCAGCGCCGAGAACGGGTCGGAAGCGAGGTGGTCGACAAAGACCACCCAGAGCCGCGGTGTTCCCGAAATACACGCCGACGGGTCCAGGCACTCGACCGGCAGCAGGCTGTTGGACTGGATCTGCGTCTGCGCCTGGAAGACCGGGGCCGGCCTGGCCTTGCCCCGCAGGTAGTAGGCGATGCTGGTGTCGACCTGGTAGTGGTTCGAGTCACCGATGGTGTAGACGATGCCATCTCCCGGCCGCGCGTGCGCCCTGAGTACGGCCGCGGCCGCCCGGTAGTCCACCGGCTGGCCGTTGGACGGCCGCTCCGGGTAGGACCACAGGTTGTGCGCCTCGTTCTGGCGCAGCGCCAGCTGGCTGTGCAGGCCGGCCGCGCCCACCAGCACGACGAGGACGGCGGCCGTGACGAGACCGGGCGAAAGCGGGCCGGATAGCCGCGCCCAGCGCACCCGCCGGACGCGCTCGGCCAGGTAGGCGACGCAGAGGCCCGCGCCGATGGCCCAGCCGGAGATGCTGAACAGCATGTAGCGGAAGGTCCAGTAAGAGGTCGGGCCGCGCGAGATCAGCCAGACCGCGATCACCGGAGCGATCGCGAACGCCAGCGCGTACCCGGCGAACACCCGGTGCCGCGCGTCGGGAGCGGCCACCAGGGCGGCCAGCGCCAGCAGCATGATCACGCCGGCCGCGGCGGTGGAAGCGAACAGCTCCTGCCACAGGTTGCCGCTGATGCCGACGAGCTGGGCGACATGCGGCGACGCCTGCGAGCCGATCTGCCAGCCCTGCTGCTTGTGCCCCTCGATTACCAGGGGCGAGGCGAGCAGCCCGCCGATCACGGCGGCCAGGCAGAAGCGCCCTACCAGCCGCAGCGGGGTGCCTTCGGCGCCGTCCCGGCCGCCGGGCAGCCTCTTGCCGCTGTCGTCGGTTCCGTCGCCGCCGACGCGCACCGTGCGCTGGCAGAAGTCCCACGCCACGATGACCAGGTGGCCGGCCACGACGCAGAGCGCGATGAGGTTGGCCGCGCCCGCCGCCGCCAGCACCACCGAGTACAGCGCCCAGCGGGACCAGCTGGGCCGCTCCACGGCCCGCAGGAACAGCAGGGTGGCGAGCGCCGCGAAGAGCGTCGCGAACGCGTAGGGCCGCGCCTCCTGGGCGTAGCGCGAGACACTCGGGATCAGCGCGAAGACCAGCCCGCTGGACAGGCCCGCGGCGTTGCCCGCCAGCCGTCGTCCGATAAGCGCGACCACCGCGGCCGCGGCCGCCATCGCGATGACCGACGGCAGGCGCATGGCGGTGGCGGAATCACCAAAGACCGCCATCCAGAAGTGCAGCCCGAAGTAGTAGAAGCCGAGGACCGCGTCGATGTTGTGCAGCATGGCCCACAGCTGCGGCAGGGTGCGGCTCGCGGCCGACCAGCTCGCGAGCTCATCCCGCCACAGCTGGGGCCCGCCGATCTCGAACAGGCCGGCCGCGGCGGCCACCACCACGGGCACCGCCCAGGTCAGGTAGCCGGTTACGGAACGGCGGGCCGGCGCCTGAGGCGGCACGGTTACGTCGGACGCCGGGTGGGCGGTTATCGGGTTCACGGCGGCTCAGACCCTACTGCACGGAATCTGGACCCGCCACCAGGCATGGCGGTAATCGTAGTCAGCCATGCCGGGCTTCTGGCACTTCTGCGTGGCGGTGGCGACGACGGCGGTCCATGGCGGGCTCTCCGAACGGTTGTTGATAACGCGGAAGTTGAATCCAACGACGACGGCAAGGAGCAGGGCGAACACGGTGACCGGGGTCCACGCCGCCACCGCGGGCCGGAGCGGGACCGCGGCCCGGCGCCGCCCCGGCACCGGGCCGGCAGGCCCGTTGTCGCTGGGCACCCCGTCGGGCCCGACGGGCATATCCGCTTCGACCGCCGCGCTGCGCGGACGCAGCATGGCGACGATCGCCGTATACAGAAGCAGTGCGGGCGCGATGACGTACCGCGGCTGCACGATGGGCAGGTTATCGACGATCTCGCCCACGAACAGCAGAACACTGAACCCGAGGGCGGTTGCCGCGAGCGGCCAGGCGGGCGCGGTGCGCCCGGCCAGCGCGACGACGGCGACGAGCACCACGATAGCGCAAGCCCCCCAGATGAGGGCATCATGTACCGCCATGTCGGGGATGTTCAGCGGGAGCGGGTGGCCCTCCCCGTTGGTACCCGGGCCGCCGAGGGCGAGCTCGCCGAAGAGCGCCCGCGGCACGACCCGGGTCACCCAGCCGCCCAGGATCCACAGCGGGTTGGTGAACAGGTCGCTCGACCGGTTGCTCATCCCGCGCCACTGCAACGTCCACTGCGTGACCAGGCCCGCCGCCCAGCACCCGGCTACCGCGATCGAGGTCTTCGACCGGTCGGCGACCAGCCGGGCCGCCACCAGGGGAGCCAGGATCAGCGGAAGGATGCTAGACAGCGTGGTGCCGAGCATGATGAGGGGCGCGGTCACCTGGCCGGCCCGGGTGCCCGGCCGCCACAGCAGCAGCCAGAACATGCCGTAGAGGGCGATGAACTGGACGGTGGCGAGGTCGTCGTTCACCTGCGTGTAGCCGAGCGGCAGGACGCACGCGGGCGCCGCGACGAGCAGGCGCAGCCACGGGCTGCGCAGGAAGGGACCGCTGGCGATATAGGCGATCAGGCCGAACAGCGCGTACCCGGCCGCGGCGAAGGCCGCCATGATGCCCGGCGCCCAGGTGAGCGGGAAGGCGACCGCGATGGCGGTGATTATCCGCGGCACCACGTCGTAGTAGCCGTTCATCTGCGTGGTGATGGTAGTCAGCACCGACTGGTGCAGCGCGTCCTGCAGGAAGTTGTTGGCGTCCTCGATCCAGATCGAGTTCAGCGCCCCCGGCCCCGAGGTACGGGCCAGGCTGGCGGCCGCGCCCGCGACGACGAACGCGACGGCGGCCAGCACCCGCCGCCAGCCGATGCGCCCGCCGGATGACTGCCGGAACAGGTTCGACCGCAGCCATGTGGTCATCCGCGACCGGAAGCCGCCACCTTCCGCTCCGGTCAGCGGTGCCAGTTCGCCCGCCCTCGTCTGCCCAGTCACCGCAACGTCCGTCCTTCGTGCGCAATCCGCCGGAGGCGACCTCCAGGATGGAGTGACCCCTCACAATAGCGGCTAATTCAGATCGGCCCGCGAGCAAGCCGCTAGGCTGATGCCCCTGACGTCCAGGTGCCACGGATCCTCCGGTTCAGGCACGCGGCCGGCGAGAGGGCAGCGAGGCGACCATGAGTCAGGAAACGGGAATGATACCCGCATCCGGCCAAACCGGTGCGAATCACCCCGCAATCGGACTGCGGCGAATCGCCTCCGTGCTGCTGGCCTGGTTGCGGACCGACCTGTTCCGCCGCACCGAGAGCGGCCCCGTCGGCGGGCGCAAGATCGCGTTCGCGCTGGCCGCGGTGGTCGCGGCCACCGCGGTCAGCCTCAGCCGGACCGTCGGCGCCGGCTCTTTGAACACCATCTGGATCGAGGACGCGAAGTTCCTGCTCACCCAGGGATTCAATCTGTCGTTCCAGGGCGCCCTGACCTCACCGATCAGCAGCTACTACCAGGAGCCGGCCCGTATTTTCACCGAGATCGCCATTCACTTCCCGCTGGCCTGGGCCCCGGGAATCATGGCGGTCTTCGCGGCGGCCCAGTACGCGCTGTACGGCCTGGTGGCGTACATCGCCAGCGGTCCCTACCTGCGCAGCCCCTGGCTCCGCCTGCTCATCGCGGTCCCGGTGTGCGCCATACCGCTCGCCTACACCCAGGTCAACAACGACCTGGTCACCGTCCAGTTCTTTGGTCTCTACGGGGCGTTCTGGACGGTGCTGTGGATCCCCGGTACGCGGGCCGGCCGGATCCTGTCCCCGCTGATCATGGCCACCGTGTCCTGGACGGCCGCCCTGAGCATCGTGTTCCTCCCGCTCGTGGTGGCCCGGCTGATCGTCGACCGGTCCAAGAACTCCTGGTGCCTGGCCGTGCTGTGGGCCGGAGGCGTATGGCTGCAACTCAGCGAGACCGCTCTCGGCCGGAGCCATCACGACGAATTCGGCCTCAACAGCCCGTTCTTCGTGCTGAAGAACTACGTGGCCCGGGTGGCGCCGCGGGCGCTGTTCGGCGAGCGCTCGCTCGGCGGGGCGGGGGCGGACTACCGCGGGTACTACGCTCCGCTGCACATCACCAATCACGATGCCCACAACGCCCTGATCGTGGGCGCCTGGCTGGTGGTACTGGTCACCGTCGCCCTCGCCGCCGCCCGGTTTACCGACCCGAACTGGACCCTGGCGGGCGTGGCCGCCCTGTTCAGCGTCGGTATCTTTATCGACGAGCTCACCGTCAACACGCCGGTGGTCCAGCCCCGCTACGTCGTCGCCCCCGCCCTGCTGCTCTACACCGCGCTCGCCGCCCTCCTGCGGCCCCGCCAGCGCGAGGAGGGGCAGGCGGCCGAGGGGCAGCGCGGCTGGTCCGCGGTCCGCTGGCTGCCCGCCGCGGGGTTGGCCGTGCTGCTGGTCGTGGCGATGACGCTCAATTTCCGGGTGACCAACGGCCGCACCACCAGCCCGTCGTGGACCAGCGAGGTCGCCAGCGGTAAGAGCGCCTGCGCCGAGCCGGGCGTCTCCGCCTATACTTTCGTGCACGAATGGTGGTGGGTGACCATCCCCTGTCACCGGCTCCGGTAGGGTGACCGGCGCGGACCGCGCGGAACGGGCCAGATAAATGTCACGCGCGTCATTCTCCGCAGCTCCCGGGCCTGACCGGGCCAGTTGCCTTAAACTCGGTGATTCCCCCGCACACGGCGGTAGCCACGAGTAGAAGCTGAGGACTTCACCATGGGTCGCAACGGACAAGACCTGCGTATCAGCGTCGTCGGTATCGGTTACCTGGGTCTCACCCACGCCGTCTGCATGGCAGACCTCGGGCACCAGGTACTCGCGATCGACGTGGACGACGAGAAGGTCGCCAAAGCCTCACGCGGCGAGGCGCCGTTTTTCGAGCCCGGGCTGGAACCGCTGCTGCGGAAGAACCTGGACGCCGGCCGGCTCCGGTTCACCAGCTCCTTCGCCGAGATCGGCGAGTTCGGCGACGTGCACTTTATCTGCGTGGGCACACCGCAGGTCAAGGATGGCAGCGGCAGCGCCGATCTGAGCTATGTCTTCGGTGCGGCGGACGCGCTGGCCCCCCACCTGAGGCGGCCTACCCTGGTGGCAGCCAAGTCGACGGTTCCGGTCGGGACGTCCCGGCAGGTGATCGAGCACCTGCACGCGGCCGCTCCGGCGGGCGACCAGGTCGAGTTCGCGTTCAACCCGGAGTTCCTCCGCGAGGGGTACGCGGTGCAGGACAGCCTCACCCCGGACCGGATCGTGTTCGGCGTCACGTCCGCCGCCGCCGAGAAGCTGATGCGGCAGGTGTACGCGACCCCGCTCGACTCCGGCATCCCCGGCCTGACGATGGACCTGGAAACCGCGGAGCTGGTGAAGGTCGCGGCGAACTCCTTCCTGGCCACCAAGATCTCCTTCATCAACGTGATGGCGGAGATGTGCGAGGCCGCGGGCGCCGACGTGCTCAAGCTGGCCGACGCCATCGGGATCGACGAGCGGATCGGCCGTAAGTTCCTCTCCCCCGGCCTCGGCTTCGGGGGCGGATGCCTGCCCAAGGACATCCGCGCCTTCCGCGCCACCGCCGCCGACCGGGGAGTCGACTCGCTGGTGGACCTGCTCACCACGGTGGACACGATCAACCTGAGCCGCCGGACGCGGATCATCGCCCTCGCCCGCGAGGCCGTCGGCGACCTGGCGGGCAAGCGGATCGCGGTGCTCGGGGCCGCGTTCAAGCCCAACAGCGACGACATCCGCGACTCGCCCAGCCTGGCGATCTCCGGCCGCCTGGCCGACGACGAGGGCGCGCTGGTGACCGTCCACGACCCGGTGGCCATGATCAACGCGGCCCGGGTGCGCCCGGACCTGCGCTACGCCGACTCGGTCTACGAGGCCGCGCACGACGCGGACCTGGTGCTGCACCTCACCGAGTGGGCGGACTACCGGGCCATCGACCCGGAGGCGCTCCGCGCGATCGTCGCCAACCCGGTCCTCATCGACGGCCGCTGCACCCTCGACGCCCCCGCCTGGCGGGCGGCCGGCTGGACGGTGCTCGTCCCGGGCCGGCCGGACTCGGCCGGCTGACCGCGCACAGCACCGCCCGGTACAACCCGGCTTGGTTGCCGCGGCTCAGCCAGGCACCGCGTCGGCCAGCGCGGCCAGCAGCCGGACCACGCCCGGCGGCCCGTCTACCACCAGGTCGGCGGCCTCGGCCACCCGCGGTGACTCCGCGCTCTGGCTGGCCACGGCGCAACCGGGGATTCCGCTGGCGCGCAGTTCGCGGAGCGCGGCAAACGCCGCCAGGTCGCCCAGGTCATCTCCGCAGTAGAGCACCGAGCGGGCCCCGCGTTCCGCGGCGAGCTTACGCAGGGCGGCTCCCTTGTCCATGCCCGGCGGCCGCAGTTCGAGCACCATCCGGCCCGGTT
>DASWUW010001067.1:0-5519 GCA_036406335.1 Trebonia sp. | reverse complement strand
GAACCCGGGCAAGCTGCAGGCGGTGCGGACCGAGCACACCAGCGTGCTCCCCCGGGCCTAGGGGCAGCCGCCGGCTGGCAGGGTCAGCGCCGCGCCGCTTCGTCGATCTGGACCGGGTACCCGGCCTGCAAGACCCTGAGGGTCGTCGGCGGCGTGAGCAGCTGCGCGGTCCCGCGCAGCGGGCGGCGGCGGCGCTGACCGTAGCCGGCGACATCCCAGCGGACCAGATCGCGACCGCTTACCACCGCGGGCTGCCCGTCGTCGAGCACGAACGTGCCGTCCGGGAGCCGCGACCACTCTTCGTCGTGCAGCCGGCGCCCGCGAGACTTCGGCTGCAGCCGTTCACGGTGAAGCTGACGATCCAGGTCGTCAAAGCCGAGCTTGGGCCCGGAACCGCTGCCCGCGTCCCGGTAGTCGTGGTAGGACGCTCGCCGGCACAGCGCGCACGGCCGGTGCCCGGCGGCGAACGCGACGGCTTCATCGTGGAAGAAGAGCCAGGTCAGCCGGTTCGGCTGCCACTGGGTCTGGTGCCACCCCTTGAACTCCAGCGCGCACACCAGCCAGTGACGGCTGGCCCACGGCCGGACGATCTCATAGCCGCGGTGCAGACACCCGCGGTTGCCGGTCCACGCCCCGCGGAGCGGAGTCGCGACAATGTCGGCAGCCGGCGTGACCCGGTTGCGGCGCGGTTCGGGCATGAGATGCTCACGGTAGCACCACTGAGAAGGCCGTCCGCGCTGGCGGAAGACGGCAAAGGGGGCATCGTGGAGGTAGCGATCGCGGGCGCGCACGGACAGATCGCGCTGCGCCTGGCGCGGTTGCTCACCGCGCGGGGTGACCGGGTCACCGGGCTGATCCGCAATCCGGAGCACGCGGGCGAGGTGAGCGAGGCGGGAGCATCGTCCGTCGTCTGCGACCTTGAGCGGGCGAGCAGCAAGGAGATAGCCGCTGCGGTCGCCGGCTCCGACACGGTGGTCTTCGCTGCCGGGAGCGGCCCCGGCAGCGGCGGCGAGCGCAAGCTGACGATGGACCGCGACGGAGCAATTAAACTGCTCCGCGCCGCCACCTCCGCGCGGGTTCCCCGCTACCTCATGATCAGCGCTACCGGGGCCGAGAACCCGCCCGACGGCGACGAGGTCTTTGCTGTCTACCTGCGGGCCAAGGCAGCGGCCGATGCCGCAGTGATGACCAGCGACCGCGAGTGGACGATCGTCCGGCCCGGCGCTCTGACCAACGACGCGGGGAATGGGCACGTCCGCGTCAGCAGCACGCCCTTCAGTGCGCCGGCGACCCGCGACGACGTCGCGAGCGTGCTCGCCGAACTGCTGGGTGACCGTCGCAGTAGCGGGCGGGTCCTCTACCTCGGCTCGGGACGGCAACCGGTCGGCGAAGCGCTAAACGAAGTCCTGGGTACCTCAGTGACCCCCTGACACAGGTAGTCGAGGATGACGGCCAGCGGCGGCCAGGTGCGCTGGCCTTTCCTGGTCCAGGCGAACGTCCTCAACGCGACCGAGGGTTCCCGCAGGGGGAGGATGGCCAGGCCGTCCCGGACCGGCCGGTCGGCCGGGAGCAGGCCGCTGGCGGCGGCCGCGGCCTGCTCCTGCTGGGCCAGCGGCCGAACTACCTGGAGATCGCCGGCGTGGCCTGCGTCGTGACCGCGGGCATCGGCGCCGTCCAGTCCGCCGCGCGGGTTACCCGGCCAGCGGTCACGGGCGGCACCGGGATCCGCAGTCCCGAGACCGGGTCACCGGAACTGGCCCCAGCCCTCGACGGGGCCGTGCCGGAGGTGTGAGTTCGCTGTGCATACTGTGGCTATGATCCGCGTGGGAACCCTGGCCGACCTGCCCGCGGCAGGCGACGTCTACCGCCGGGCGTCGCTGTCCAACGCGGGCGACCGGGACAACCTGCTGGCTCACCCGGAATACCTGATCCTGGCGCCCGCGGGACTGGCCGAGGGCCGCACCTACGTGGACGATGAGGACGGCTCGGTCGCCGGTTTCGCCACCTGGGCCGAAGCTGACGGCGTCATCGAACTAGAAGACCTGTTCGTGGACCCGGACTGGAGGCGGCGGGGGATCGCTTCCGCCCTGGTCAGTCGTATCGTGGATGTCTTGCGCGCCCGGGGGGTGCCGTTCCTGGAGGTTACCGCTAATCCCCATGCCCAGGGTTTCTACCGCGCCGCGGGTTTCGTCGACTGCGGCAGCGCCGAGACGGCCTTCGGCCCCGGGCACCGCAAGAGGCTGACGCTGCCCTGACTGCGGGTCAGTCGGGCTGCGGGGTCAGTCGGGCTGCGGGGTCAGGGAGACGGACTCGATGCCGGAGATCGCGGCGAGCTCGTCGTTATCGGAGGAGTCACCCGAGACACCGACACAGCCGACGACGGTCCCCGCGTCCTTGACCAGTACGCCCCCGGGGACGGGGACCAGCCTGCCGCCGATCGCCGCCGCCGCGGACGTGATGAAGTAGGGCTGCTGCTCCGCCCGGGCCATCAGCGACCGCGATCCCATCCCGAGCGCGAGCGCCCCGTACGCCTTGCCGAAGGCGATCTCGAACCGGTTATTGGACGCGCCGTCTTCCCGCTCGACGCTGATGACGTGGCCGCCCGCGTCCAGGACGACTACGGTCAGCGGCTTCAGGCCGCGCTGCTTCCCCGCCGCCAGCACGCCCGCGGTGATGGACTTGGCGGTCTCCAGGCCGATGTTCACTCGCTACTTCCCTCCGTTAACGTCCGGTTCAGACTAGCCCCTGACCACCCGGGTACTAATCCGCCGTCGGCGGCGGGCCGGGGGCCGCGTTGCCGGTAGCTTGATTGCCGCACACTTTTGCCTGGCGACGAACGGCGCAGCGCGCCGAGGAGGTCACCGTCCGGTGCCGACCCTGAGGGTTGCGGAGCATCCGCGGCCGGATCATGTCCTGCTTCACCTTTCTGATAGCCACCTGACCGACGGCGAGGACCGGCTGTACGGCGCGGTTGACGCGGATGCCCGGCTGCGGCGGCTGCTCGACCGCATCGAGGCGGCCCGCCTCAGCCCGTCGGCGCTGGTGTTCACCGGCGACCTGGTGGACGCGGGCGAGCCGGCCGCCTACCGCAAGCTGCGGGCCATGGTCGAGCCGTTCGCGGCCCGGCTGGGGTGCGAGGTCATGTGGGTCACGGGAAACCACGACGACCGCCCGGCGATGCGGCAGCATCTGCTGGGCGAGCCCCCCTCGGGGGGGCCGCTGGACCGGGTGTCCCTGGTGGACGGGCTGCGGATCGTAGCGCTGGACACGAGCGTGCCCGGCCAGCACTACGGCGCGGTGACCGATGCGCAGTTGGCGTGGCTAAGCCAGGTGCTCGAAGTTCCGGCCCCGTTCGGGACTATTCTCGCCATGCACCATCCGCCGCTGCCGACGGTAGCCGACCTCGCGGTCGCGGTTGAGCTGGTCGGGCAGCACCGGCTCGCCCGCGTGCTGGAAGGCACCGACGTGCGGGCCATCCTGGCCGGTCACCTGCATTACTCGTCGTTTGGCACGTTCGCCGGCATACCGGTCTCGGTCGCCTCGTCGACCTGCTACACCCAGGACCTGGGGTTTGAGCAGGCCGCCACCCGCGGCCGGGACGCCGCCCAGGCGTTCAGCCTGGTGCAGGTCTACCCGGAGACGGTGATGCACTCGGTCGTGCCGGTCGAGAGCGGGCCGGCCGTCGGCGAGACGGTCACCGCGCAGCAGTCGCAGGCCCGGCTTCAGCGGGCCGGGATCGTCATCCCGGACGCACCGCGGGTTCCGCGCCAGCTCGACCGGCCGGTTTCCGGCACTGGCAGCCGCCAGTGAACCCGTGACGGCTACGCCGCGAAGCTCGACACATTGTCCGGCTGGTCACGCTGCGCGGCCCGCACCAGCTCCCAGGGCGCCGGGTCGGGGAAGTAGCCGGCCAGGAAGCCCGATACCGCGGCGACGCGGTAGGTTTCGTCGACCTCCGGCTCGCTGCCGTCGTTGAGGCAGAAGAAGTCCGCGTCGCGCCGTACCGACAGGCCGGCCAGCGACTCCAGCCCGTCGCGGGTGGTCGTGTCGATGTAGCAGGCGCGGGCGGACTCCCGCGGTACCGCTCGGCCGGTGAGCAGTGCGTAGTAGTGGTAAAGCGAGTTGGTGACCGAGATATCGGTGGCCGAACGGAACCGGCTGGCCTGGGTAGCAGCGAACTCAGCGGGGAACTCGGCCTGCAGCTCGGCCAGCACGCTGCGCCGCAGCGGGACCGGTGAATGCGCCAGGTGGCGCGTGATCAGGTACCCGAACCGCTCGGCCAGCAAGCGGCGGTTATTGCGGGCGGCGTTTTCGTGACCGCTGCGGTGCGGGCCGGCTGCCCCGCCGCCGATCCTGACCGGCGATTCGATGAACCGGCTGATCCCGGCCGGGGTAAAGAACATCGACGCCGCCACCGGGCGGCCGAAGAACATGTCGTCGTTGCAGTACAGGAAGTGCTCGGCCAGTCCGTCGATGTGATGCAGCTGGCTTTCCACCGCATGCGAGTTGAACGTGGGCAGCGCGGCCGGGTCGGAGAAGTGATCGGACGCGCGCACGACGGTGATCTTCGGGTGACCGGCGATGAGCCAGTCCGGCAGCCGCGTATCGGTGGCGATAAAGATCCGCCGCGCCCAGGGTGCGTTCTGGTCGACGGAGCGCAAGGCGTAGCGCAGTTCGTCGATCTGGCGGGTCCGCGCGTCGGCGGCATCGCCGTCCCCCAGCCGGGCGCGGCCCAGGTGGCCGGCCCGGCTAGACAAGAACGCCGAATCGGTCCCGTCTACCCAGGAGAACACCACGTCGACGTCGTAGCCGACGTCACCGGTGTGCGCGTCGAACATCCCGGCCAGCGTGGGCCACTGCCGGCCGCACAGTTCCATCATGACCGGCTCCACGTCGGCCACGTCGAACTGCTCGCGGGTGAGCGCGTTAGCGCGCGCGCAGGTCACGCTCTGGGCACTGACATTCCAGTGCTCCAGCTCCACCCACCGGCTGCGGTCGCTGCTCCGGCCGGCGCGGACAATGCCGGGGGCGGCCTGCACCCAGTCGAAGCCGTCGCCGCGCAGGCCGGCCAGTACCCGCAGCACGGCGTCGGCCGCCGCGGCGCCGGGACCCGGGCTGACGACAGCGACGGCTACCCCCCACTTATGGCGCACCAGCCAGACCGGTAGCTCGGCCGTGACCAGCCGGTCGTGCAGCGCTTGCAGGTCAGCCTGGGTCTCGGGATGGACCGGGGTGGTCTGGCGCACGGGACGGGCGACGACAGTAGTGGCCACAGATAACTCTTTCAGGTGAGCTGCGGCGACGATTCCGGTACAGCGCAGCCAGGCCTTCCCGCGCCAAGCGAGAGAAACCTAAAGCGCCGGACCGTCCAGCGTCGCCGGGGCGGAGATAAAGCGAAAAAGATACCGAAAAATGTCCTCACAGATAACTTCGTCAGGCTTCACCATTCCCCCTCTGCGTCGGGGCGCACCGGACGCCGAACGTACGGACACTGACGAGAGGAGGCGTAACGGGCAGAC
>DASWUW010001066.1:0-15176 GCA_036406335.1 Trebonia sp. | reverse complement strand
CACTTCGGCCATGACCTGCCGATACCGGGTGGCGAGGCTCTCCAGGGCCCACAGCCGGGCGGCGACCGCCCGGCTGTCGTCGCTGTCGAGCGCGATCCGGGCCCTGAGCAGCTGGCCGCCGGGCGGCTGGGCCGGGAGCAGGGCGCTGAGCTCGGTCCAGTGGTCGGTGGTGGCGATCAGCAGGCCTGGTCGCAAGGTGGCGTAGCCGAGCAGTTGCGCGGTGCGGCGCAGGTGGTCGCGGAAGGGGCGGTCCTGCTCGGGAATCTCGTACAGGATGCCGCTGAACGAACCCTCCCAGGCCGGCCGCTGACCGCGCATCTGGCGCTCGATCCTGGCCTGCGCCGAGGAAACGACCGGAGCGATCCGGTACCGCGCCTCCCGGCCCTGCCGCTCGGAGTCTAGCCAGCCGTCGCGGCGCATCCGTAGGAGCAGCGAGCGCGCGGCGCCCGGTGACAGGCCCAACTCGGCCAGCAGCCGGATCAGTGCCGATCCGGCCAGCGCGCCATCGGGCAGCTGGCCGCCGAACGCCGCGGTCGCGGTGCCGAAGGCGAAGAAGACCAGCCTCATCCGCGGCGTTATCTCACCGCGCTCGCCAGCCCCAGGCTCCATGTTGTTTACTTGAGCCTCCGTTCGTAAAGTAATATGCACTATATTACTACTAGCGCGGCCTGGCACCCAGCGGCCGGCATCTCATATGTAGGAGGAAACGTGCACCTGAAGGATGATCAGCTCGTTGCCGGGCTGGCGGACCAGGAGGGCGGCCTCGACCTGCTGGCCGCAGCCTACGCGCGGGTCCCGACGGCGGTCGGCTTCACGCGGATGCTGACGCCGCTCGGCAACTACTTCATCGCCCGCCCGGCGGCCCGCGCTGCCGCGAAGAACATCACGGAAGAGACCGACGTCCCGCTCGACGCCGCCGTCGTGCTCGGCCTGACCAGGGACGCGCTGCACGTGTGGAAGGCAGACCCGATGCTGGACCAGGTCCACGACTACCTAGGTCAGGTCCCGGTCGACCGCATCACCGCCATGACCGTCACCCCCGGCCGCTCCTGGCAGGACCTGACGATAACCCTGGACGGGGGCCACCAGGTCAACGTCGAGGCCCGCGCCACCAGCCACGTCATGGCAAGTGCCTTCAGCCAGCTCAAGGGGAGCGTGCCCGGTCAGTAACGGCCCCGCTGACCAGCACTGGCGCTTCGCCCCGCCGCTGCGGGACAACCCCGACTGAGCTGAGCGGGAGACTGTGGCGCTGGCCGGCGGGGCCGGGGTGTCGAGGACGGGCGGGTGGCCAGTGCCGCGTTCTGTCCAGAGCTGCGATCTGATCTCGCGAGGCCGACTCGAGACCACCAGTCGGTTGGAGTGCGGCTGCCGGACTGGAGGTCCTGCGGCGTGCGGTCACCTGGCGCTCAGAAACCTGCCCTTGAAACCGGTCCCGGCTCCGCGGGCCCCGGCAAGTTGGTGGACAAGCGATACACCACCACAGGCGCGCCGAGCCCCCAAGGCGCTCAGCAAGGCGCCGAGAAACACCAGGCTGGCACCGTCTTGACTAGCCTACGGGCCCGGTGAACTGTCTTAGCGACTACTGCGACGCAGTCTGGGTGGGCAGCCTCGCTTTCCCTCATGTCACGTAAGTGTCCGCGAGACGGACGGCGCATGCGTCGAACGGCCGACTCACTAGTAAGGACCCCCGCCCGGGTTGGTGGTAAGGCGAACAGGAAGAACGGAATGTGCGCTCCCACCCAGAGCGCACATTCCGGTGGGGTCATCGCACGACGACGCGGGCCGGGCGGGTACGGGGTGCTGGCACGGGGTTGAGCACCGAAAGGGCAAGCATCAACCAGAGCACATCCCAGACAGCAATGCTGGCCAGCGCCAAGGGCGCGGGCGGTCCGCCGGTGGCGATCTCCGCCGGGATGAGGACGGCAATGGTGTAAACGCCCAGGATGAGCGGCAGCCAACGGCCGCGGTCGGCACGGATCAGGATGGCGCCGACGGTGATAAGACCGACCCCAGTGAGGACAGGCGCGATCCCGAAGAGAACGTTGCCGAGATCCGGCTGGCGCGGATAGACGACCTCCGCCACAGCGAGCACGATCTGGCCGACTGCGGCGACTGCGAGACCGGCCCGGCCGGGACGGCTGGGCCCGGCCGCGCCAGACGAGGCAAACGCGATGACGGCGGCGAGCTCGCCAAGGTGGATGAGGGCCTGGATCAGCCAGCCCAGGCCTGGCTCCCAGCTGAAGGCGGCGCTGGCGGCGGCGTAGAGGACGGCGGCTGCGGTGACCGGCACAGCGAGCAGGGCACTAACACGGGTAATGTTCACGTCCGCCACATTGCCGGGACCGCGGGACCGCGGGCAGCCGTGCCGCCACCCGACTTGAGGCAGGTGCCCGCACGCGGGTGCAGCCCCCGGCCGCGGACAGGTGCCTGCACGCATGCGCGCAGCTCATTCCCGTTGTCATAATCGTGGCATGATGCGGTTCGGCATGCGTGCGGTGCCCGCGGCGTGGTTGGCGGTCGCGCTGCTCGGCGCGGTGGCGTCCGTGCCGATTTCGATCGGCCGCGAAGAATGGTACGACACTGCCTTCTACCCGCTCAACGCACTCGGCCTGACGCTGGCCGGCGCGCTGATCTCCTCCCGGCACCGCAGCAACCCGCTCGGCTGGCTGATGCTCGCCGTCGGCATCGTGGCCGCATGGGTCGAGTTTTTTGAGGGCTACGGCTACCACACGGGGTGGCCTGCGGCCGCGGCGCTCGCGTGGCTCAGCGTATGGCTGAGCTGGCCCAGTATCGGCTCGACCGCGATCATCATCACGCTGTTCCCCACCGGCCGCGACCTTGGACCAGTGCGCCGGAGCTTGGTCTATCTCGGCGTGACGGCGGCCGCGGCGATGACCGTCGGCGGTGCCGTCGGCCCCGCGGTGCGTACCGTCTCCACAGTCGGCGCGGTGCTGTTCGTGACCGTTCTCGTCGCGTCGTGCACTGTCTTGGCGGCCAGAGTTTGGCGGTCGACCGGGGTTGAGCGCCAGCAGCTGAAGTGGGTCGCGTACGTGGTGGGCCTGCTCGCCGTGGTGGGACCGCTGGCCATCTTCTTCTACGCCGACAGCGTTCTGGTGCGGCTTGCTATCGCGGTGGTGGTGACGGCCCTGCCAGCGGCGATTTGTGTCGCGATCCTGCGGTACCGGCTGTACGACATCGACCTCATCATCCATAGGACCGTGGTCTACGGCCTGCTCACCGTGCTCCTCGCGACGGCGTACGCGACGGTGGCGCTGGTTCTCGGCACGCTGGCCGGCGGACACGGCTCGGCCTGGGTGACAGCGGCAGCGACGCTTACGGCCGCGGCCGCGTTCCGTCCGCTGCGCGCGCAGATCCAGGAGTGGGTGGACCGGCGCTTCCGTTCGGCCCGGCACCAGGCGATATCTCGCGTCGACGGTTACCTCGAGGCGCTGCGCACAGGCCAGGCCAGTCCCGAGGATCTGCCTGAGCTGCTCGGGGCGGTGACCGGCCGGACCGACGTCGAACTGACCTATGTGCTGCCGGACGGGCCCGTTCCGGATCCGGTCAATATCGGCGGACGGACGTACCGGGTTGTCGAGCGCGGCGGGGTGACCCTGGGCGTCCTCTCATACGCGGACGACCAGGCTGCGGACCGTCTGCTGGTCGACCTTGTGGAACGCGTGGGACTGGCGATCGAGATCGGCCGGCTGCGGGCCGAGCTACGCCACCAGCTTGACGAGGTCGAAGCTTCCCGAGCCCGGATCGTGGCCGCAGGCTACGAGGAGCGCCGACGGCTCGAACGCGACCTGCACGACGGTGCCCAGCAGCGACTCGTCAGCGTCGGCCTGACACTGCGGCACGCCCAGATGGGCCTGGCCGGCACGCTGGCCTGCCAGGGCATCGACGCTGCCGTCGACCAACTCACGCTGGCCATCCATGAGCTGCGGGAGCTCGCAAACGGAGTGCGCCCCGCGCACCTGGACGACGGTTTGGACGCCGCGCTGCGGGAACTGGCCAGCCGCGCGCCCATGATGGTCGATCTGCACGTCGGGCCGGAGCGCTACCCCGCCGACATAGAGGCGACGGCGTACTTTGTCGCCTGTGAGGCGCTGACCAACGCTCATAAGCACGCCTCAGCGACGAGCGTCGACGTGCGCGTCCAATGCGCTGACGGTCTCCTTGAGCTGACCGTCGCAGACGACGGCGTCGGCGGCGCGCACCCGGACCGCGGCAGCGGGCTGCGCGGCCTGTCCGACCGGATCGCCGCCCAGGGCGGGCGGATGACCGTCGACAGCCCACCGGGCGCCGGCACCCGGCTAGTGGCGGTGCTGCCGTGCGCGTCGTGATCGCCGAAGACCAGGTGCTGCTGCGAGAAGGGCTAACCTTGCTGTTCGCCGACCACGGACACGACGTCGTCGCGGCCGTCGGCGACGCCGAGGCGCTCGGGGCGGCGGTCGACGCGCACGATCCCGATCTCGCGGTCGTTGACATCCGCATGCCGCCGACGTTCACCGACGAAGGGACTCGCGCCGCCCGCGCCATCAAGGACACCCGCCCGGGTATCGGTGTCCTGATGCTGTCTCAGCACATTGACACTACGCATGCCGTCGGACTGGTCAGCCGGGCCGGGTTCGGCTACCTGCTCAAGGACCGGGTCCTGCACGTCGACGACTTCATGGGCGCCGCGCGCCGGGTCGCTGACGGTGGCTCGGCGCTCGACCCGCAGGTCGTCGCTGCGCTCATGGCCAGGGCCGAGAATGACCCGCTCGACTCGCTGTCCGATCGCGAGCGAAAGGTACTCAGCCTGATGGCTGAGGGGCTAAGCAACCCGGCCATCGCCCGCTGCCTGGTGGTGAGCGAGCGCACAGTCGAGGGACATGTACGGCACCTCTTGCTAAAGCTCAATCTTGCCGAGACCGAGACCGAGAACGGTCACCGCCGCGTCCTCGCTGTCCTCGCTTATCTGAGAACCCGCCAGTCGAGCTAACCAGTCTGAGTCACCATCAAGTGTCAGCGCCCGATTGCGGCTGCAAACTACGCCGTCAGCATGCGCGTTGGTAGGCCTTGGTCCTCGGACACTCTCTCCATACCCCTGACCTGCGGTTATCCGTCTCTAAAATTCGACGCCCACGCAAATCCGTAGTTCACAGGCACGCGGGTCGGAGTTCCTCTCGGACACGAACCCACTGGGCACGATCGTGCCCGGCGGAGCGCCGGTCAAGGTGGTGCGCTGAGCCCGATGCAGGGTGCGGTTGACCTTAGAACCAGTGTTTTCCGAATTTGTGGACACGGCGGTACGTGGCGGGGCAGGCTTAGCCCAGAGCGGATACGGCCTTCGCCAGGAGATATTCATGCGCACCAGGGTCCTCCTCACTGGCGCGATCATGGCCGGGATGTCCGGGATAGCGGCTGCGTCTCCGGCGGCCGCGACTAGGCCCTGCGGTACAGCGACCGGGCCGGGCGCCTGCCGGCAAGTGATCTGGATCTGGATGAAGAACCGCAGCAGCTGCTCAGCCTGCCCGGCGCGTAGCGCCCGGCGCACAGCTCACGCAGGACTGCTCGCTTGCCTGGCTTGCATGCTGGCCGCCTGCACGGCGGCAGGGCTGACCGGGGCGGCCAAGAGCAGCGCCGCTTCGCCGTCGGCCAAGAGCCACGTCGCTTCACCGCCCGCGCCGACGCACGCTGCCACTGGGGTGCGGGCCGCAGGCACGCACCCGTCATTGCCCGCGCCGACGGCGCTCGTCCCGTTCGGTAGCCATGGTCCGGCGAGCGCGGAAGGCTGGCACCCGGCCGGACGACTCATCGACGGCAGGCCGGCTGTGTACGAGACGACGCTCGTGCCACCGGGCGCGGCACTGCGGGCCGGTATCGCGTGGATGGACACGAAGCTACTCTCGGCGCAGCTGTATTCGGGATCGCTCTCACCCGGCGGCCTAGGCTACAAGTACACTGCGCCCGTGCTTCCGAAAGCGGCGGCGACGCTGGTGGCCGCGTTCAACGGCGGCTTCAAGATGGCCGACGCACATGGCGGCTACTACACCGAAGGGAAGCTGATCGACCCGCTAGTCGCCGGCGACGCCTCCGTGGTGATCTACTCGAACGGTGCCATCACCGTCGGCGCATGGGGAACGGACGTCCACCTGACGCGGTCTGTCGTGGCGGTCCGCCAGAACCTGGTGCCGCTCGTCGCGGACGGCAAGCCGACCGCGCTAGCCGGAAGCAGCGACTGGCAGGCCTGGGGCGGCACTTGCGGAGCGAACTCGTGTGCTGCGTCGGTCCCCGGCATCGAGCACCAATGGCGTTCCGGACTCGGCGTCACCGCCGACGGCGCTCTGGTCTACGCGGTCGGCCCGGCACTCGACCCGTTGCAGCTCGCCCAGCTCCTTGTCCGCGCCGGGGTAGTGCGCGGCATGGAACTCGACATCAATCCGGGCTGGCCGATATTCGCAGCGTACCGGCCTGACACACCGCACGGCCGCGCCGCGCCGCGCAATGGCACCAGGCTACTCGGCACCCGCCGAGGGCCAGCCACTTTCTTCCAGCGATCATATACGCGCGACTTCATCACGCTGTCCGGCCGCCCGCCCGGCTGACATATTTGCGGTTGCTGGCTGGGGCGAAAAGCGATACAGCATCACTTATACGGGGACCCAGCGAGCGTCTCTCCCTTGCGCAGGCCCTGGTGAAGCTGACCCGCCCGGGGGGCCCGGTCCAGGCGGCCGTGGCTGCGTCACTGACTAGGGCGCTGACGGCCCAGGCGCCACCTCCAAACCAGGTACCGTGCGCCAGGCCAGGATCCGGTGTTTTGGCGGCGGCCCGAGTCGAGCATCGCCATCGAACTTGCCTAGATCACCGTCCAACCGTGGGCGGGACCATGTGAGCCGTCCAGTCCGCCGCACCGCGCATTCGGAAGCCGCCGAGATCAATGCTCGCAGAGCGAGAATTCGCGCTCGTAAATTTTCTCGTTGTGGTCGTCGACGAAGAACTTCCGCTCCTGCATCAGTTGGCTGCGAAATGTCGAGACGATCGTCACCGAGGGGTCGACCAGGAAGAACACAAGTAGTAGATGCCGGTGGAGATGATGCGCTCGTTCATCATCCCTTCGACATGCCAGCTGCCGCCGGGGTACTCGGGCTTGTCGGGAGCGAGATGAACGGTGGCGAGCTTGACGATGACCTGCAAACGGCGCGCGCAGGTCTACCCGGGCCGATTCACCGGGTGATGCCGGCGGGGTGAAGACCGGAGCGTCCGGAGGTACCGAGCTGCGGTTACGCTGCCAGTCGTCCCAGGCTGACAGCGCGTAGCGCGCCTCGTCCGGGCCCGGGCTCGGCCACGTGGAGTCGTCAGGGCGGCTCAATCCGGGCACCAGGCAGAACAGCGAGGGGTGCACTAGGTCCAAGACCTGTTCGTCCAACCCCGGATGCCAATCCCGCTCCGCGTCGGGCCCGTCCTCCAGTACCCGTACGGCCTCGCGCAGCCGGGACCTTAGCTCATCGTCGATCAGTGCATCCGACTGCCACACTATGACGGCGCTGAGATACATCAGCTCCAGTTCCCGCAGCGTCCGGACCCACCGACAAAGCCGTATCGGTCCTATCCGCCAGGCCATGAGCCCTGACTGCGTCGTGGCGAGACGATTGCGGCGTTTGCCCTAGTGGGCCGATGGCTTCCGGTTCTTCGGCCCGGCGTACCCTGGTGCCTCACCCCCCTGTCCGCGAGAGGCAGCGTGCTACCCCAAGAAATGTGCCGCTCGATGCCTAAGCGGGCATGAGAACAAGCCCGGCTACATCCCGTTTCGGGTCGCGGCGCACTGCCGCCGCGTTTATCGCCGTCGCGGCGATGGCCGTCGCCGCTGACGGCGCCGTTGCCGCCGCCGCACCGCCCGCTGGTGTCCAGTCGTCGGCCGCCGTTACGGCTACCCAGCTCGCCCGTGGTGCCGGGCTGGCACCTCAGCGCCCGATCATGGGGTACGACACCTGGTACCAGTACAGCCGGGGCGCCACTGAAGCTAACGTGCTCACCCAGGCGCGGGCGATGAAATCCCGTGGGCTCGAGGCCGCCGGGTACAACCTGATCAGCCTTGATGACGGCTGGCAGGGCACCACCCCGGCCCAGCGGAAAGCCGGCGTCGAGCTGACGTGGAACCGGGCCAAGTTCCCGCACGGCATCCCCTGGCTGGCGCAGCAGGTCCACGCCCTCGGGTTCAAGCTCGGCATCTACACGGCGATCGGGGCTAATACCTGTTTCATCCGCGGCTACGGCGCCGCCGGCAGCCTTGGCTACTATCAGCAGGACGCCCGCCTGTTCGCCTCCTGGGGTGTTTCCTTCGTCAAGATCGATGACTGCGGCGGCCTTCCGCCGGGCACCACGGACGCGCAGCTGATCGCCGATTACGCGCAGTTTGACGGCTACATCACGGCGGACGGGATGGAAGCTTCGCAGGAGGCCCCGGTCTTCGTGGCTCCCGCCGACTTCACCGCCGCCGTCGCTGCCGCTTCCGACTCCGCTGACCAGTGGCGGGTCACCGCGGACGAGCACACGTTCCAGACCGCGGCGCAAATCATCCTGGGCCATCTCGATACCGATCTGCCGCTGGCCCGGTTCGCCGGTCCCGGCCACTGGAACGACCTGGACATGCTCGTCCCCGGCCCGGTGCGGGCGCATCGTTTCGGCTGGACCGTCCTGCAGGAGCAAAGCCAGCTCGCGGTGTGGTCGATGGAGGCGTCCCCGCTGATCCTGTCGACGAATGTCCCTACCCTCAACCCGGCCGAACTGGCGCCGCTCAAGAACCCGGACATGATCGCGGTCGACCAAAGCGGCGCCCAGGCGTCCCGCGGCGGCCTTACCGGGTACGTCCGCTACCTGTTCAAGCCCGCCGACGGCGGCGTCGCGGTTCTGCTGGCGAATACCGGCACGTCCGCGGCCGAGGTCGCGCTCCCGCTCGACCAGGTGGGCCTCCAGTCAGCAACCGCGCCGGTTCATGACGTGTTCGGCGGCTCGTGGACAGCCGGCAGCCTGCAGGCGGTGCTCGCCCCTGGTCAGGCCCGGCTGTTCGTCCTCAAGCCGGTCGGGTGAGCTATTAGCGGACGTACTGGCCGGGCGAGGGCATGAGCGGTTCTAGGTCGGGATCGCCGGGCCGAGCTTGAGTGCCGCTCGCGTCGCCGTGTTCCAGTTGCTCATTATGGCGTCGACGGCCCCGGGTGCAGGAGGTGTGCCGGGCAACGCTTCAGCGTGGCCGGCGCGGAACCCGTCGAGGACGAGGGCCAGCACGCGACGCCACAACTCGTCGTCAATTCCTCGGGCGTTGGCCACGATTGGCGCCAGCATGGCCGGCACGAGGGCGAGGTCCTGCTCGGTGACGTCGGGACGGAGCATCCCGGCTGCCTGGGCTCGCCGAACAATGTCGGCCACCACCGGTCCGACGCGTTCACGGGCCTCTTTGGACAGTCTCATGCCCCGAGCCGTGCCGAGCGCAAGCTCGCCCAGGCCGCGATTACTGGCTTGCGCGGCGACCGTGTCGTTCATGAACGTGACAAGGGCGAGCCAGGGATCCGCGATGTCGCGGGCTGCCTTTGCCGCGTCGACCACCTCGTCGAGGCGGTCGGCGAACAGGGCGTCGACCAGAGCCTCCTTGTCTGGGAAGCGTCGGTAGACCGTGCCCACAGCGACGTCGGCGGCGCGGGCAATCTCGTTGTGCCCCACCCCGAGTCCGCGAACGGCGATCAACTCGCGCGCCGCGGCCAGGATGCGCTGCCGGTTGCTTTCGGCGTCGCGGCGCAGGGGGCGCGACGGCTCGCGGCTGCCCTG
Organism: Trebonia sp.; assembly: GCA_036406335.1. Lineage (GTDB taxonomy): Bacteria > Actinomycetota > Actinomycetes > Streptosporangiales > Streptosporangiaceae > Trebonia. The sequence continues at coordinate 5,369 of DASWUW010001066.1, read as the reverse complement.
TTCGCTCTCGGTCATCTTGCTCAGCATAGTCGCCGACGCCGAGCACTACCAGATAACTGGATAGCATCATTTAAAGTGGATAACGTCATCAACTTAAGGTACGGTGGTGATGAGAGCAGAGCCCAGCAAGAGGTCCGCCGACGAAGAAGGCTCCATAATCCAGTCCGGACACCCGACCCGGGTCCTGCTCGTTGGCGCTGCCGGCAGGCTGGGTGCACGCACTGCGCACCACCCGGCCGACCGACACCGACGCGATCGACTTAGACGCAGGAGACAAGCGTGACAACACCGAATTCAATGTCCGACCGCGCACCCGTTGTGCTGATCACCGGCGCCAACAAAGGACTGGGACGAGAAACCGCCAGGCAACTGGTTCGCGAGCACTGGACTGTGTACCTGACCGCCCGCGATGCCGAACGTGGCCGCGAAGCCGCTGACGCCGTCGGCGCACACCTGCTGCGGTTGGACGTCAAGGATGACGCGTCGGTTCACGCGGCGGCTGACGCGCTCCAACGTTCCCACGGGCACCTCGACGTCCTCATCAACAACGCCGCCTACGTCGGCGACCTGCATATGGACACCGCGGAGGTCAGGGCGGACGACGTGCAGGCGGTCTACGAGACGAATGTGCTCGGCCTGGTCCGGGTCACCCGGGCATTCCTGCCGCTGCTCCGTGCTGCCATCGCTCCGGCGATCATCAACGTCAGCAGCGGGCTGGGCTCGCTGACGCGAGCCGCTAATCCGGACGAGCTGGAGTCGCAATGGGTGTCATTGGCTTACGCCTCGTCCAAAACGGCGGTCAACATGCTCACGCTGCAGTACGCCAAGGCGTTCCCGGACATCAGGATCAATGCCGTCGACCCCGGACTGACCGCGACCGACGGAACCGGGAACATCGGCAAGGACGTGAGTGAGGGCGTCCAAGCGGCCGTGCGAATGGCGCTGCTTCGCGGAGCGGCACCCACCGGAACGTTCACAGACATCAACGGACCCGTTCCGTGGTGACACCAGGGTTATCGACCTAACCAGCTCGCCCGCAGTTACTTCCCCCGAAGGGACCATGATGAATACCACTTTTAACGGACTCGGGACGCAGCGATTCGTGTCCCTGACCACGTTCCGAGCTTCCGGAGCACCGGTGCCAACGCCGGTCTGGGTCGGCTGGGACGACGGCGCCCTGCTCGTCACTACCCCCCAGGCCAGCGGCAAGGTCAAACGGCTGCGTAACCACCCGGGTATCGAATTGCGTCCCTGCAGCCGAACCGGGCGCGTCGACTCCGCCTCCCAGATCGTACGCGGCCACGTCACCCTGCTGACCGACCCGGGCGACCGGGAACGAGCGACTCGAATCCTGCGCCGGAAGTACCGGCTCGAGTATCTCCTCGTGATGAGCGTCGAGCGGCTCACCCGGCCACGCCACCGTGACCGCGTCATCCTTCGGATCACCCCGGCCTGAGCTTTTACCGACCGCGTGACCCACAAGGTGGTGCGGGGCCGTTAGCCTGGACTGGGGCGGGGCCCGACCGCGGGCAGACGAGCGCCGAAGGAGGTTCGCGGCGGTGAGGGCGTGCTGCTTTCCCGCATGATCAGCTCATAGCCGATGCGCACGTCGCGTGGTTTCGCTTCCGAACCTTGCATCCGCTTGATCAGCATGTCCACGGCTACTTCGGCGATCTTAGCCTTGTCCGGCCGGACGGAGGTAAGCGACGGCGTGGCGAACCGGGCCTCCTGGATATCGTCGAAGCCGACGACGCTGATATCCGAGGGCACGTGCAGGCCCTGCTCGTACAGTTCGCGGAGTACGCCAACGGCGAGCTCGTCACTGAAGCAGAACAAGCCGTCCGGCGGATCAGGCTTGCTTAGCAGTGAGCGCACCGCAGCGGCTGCGCTGGCCCGCTTATAGTCTGGTGTGCGGGCGTACAGGCCGTCGGCGGGCAGGCCGACCGCCCGCAGTTCCTGCCGGTATCCCTTGAGCCGGAGCCGTGAGGTGGCGTCCCACGTGCTAGCGCTGCCGCCGACGGCGGCGATCCGGCGGCGGCCGGAATCGACGAGATGCCGGACGGCCTCACGAGCGGCTTGCACGTTGTCGATGCCGACGTGGTCCAGTGCCGAGTCGGCGGTCCGCTCGCCCAGCAGCACTACCGGCACGCCGGAGAGCAGACCGGTAAGGTCACGGCCGCGCAGATCCTGAGAACTGAGCAGAATGCCGTCCACCCAGCTCGACCGGGCGGCTGCCTCGAGCAGCACTCGCTCGCGGTCCGGCTTGCCTCCCGTCTCGTCGATCATGACGGTGCAGCCCTGTTCGCTGGCGCGCTCGACGATCTCGTGAGCGAGCTCGCCGAAGTAGGAGACGGCGATGTCGGGCACCAGCAGGGTGATGATTCCGGTGCGGCCCTGACGCAGGCTACGGGCGAGCAGGTTCGGCTTGTAGTTGAGTTCGCTGAGCGCCGCTTGCACCTTGGCCCGCATGGCGGGCGAGACGTGCGCGAAGCCGTTGACCACGTTGGAGACTGTGCGGGCCGATACTCCGGCATGCCGGGCGACATCGCGCAGGGTCACAGCCACGCTGGTATTTTCGCACAGGCCAGCCCGGCGGAACGCCGGTTGGCGATGCGGCGATGCGGCGATGCGGCGAGTTTCCCTAGTCGTACGATCCGAAGGTGGAGCCCGGCGCATTGCCGGCGCCGTCTTTCACGCCGGTGACGATCTGCCGGATTGTCTCCAGCGGCAGCTTGGGAGTCCTGTCCGCGAACAGCAGGCCGTTGGTTTCCTGGCCGGTGTCCATGAACTGGGTGTAGCAGAAACCGGCCACATCGCGGCTCGCCCGCAAGGCACCGAACAGCTCCTGCAGCAAGGTGGCGTACTCAGAGTCCGAGCGGGCCGACGTGTAGCCCCACCCGTCGTCCACGCCGTCCAGCGAGATGCCGCCGAACTCGGTGATCATGAGCGGGGCGTCGCCGCAGGTGAAGGCCTGCAACTGCTGCTCGCCGATGACCGGGCGCCGGGGCAGCGGGCCGCGGGCTGACCGCACCGTCTCACTGGCGGCCTGGCTGGTGCCGTACCGAGCGCGTAGCTCGTTGGCGTCACCCGCGTAGTCGTGCAATCCGAGGATGTCGCTGTCCACGTGTTCCCACCCGTCGTTAGACACCACCGGACGCCCGGGGTCCAGGGCCCGCGTCAGGCTGGCCAGCGACCGGGCGAAGTTCTGCTGGTCCGTGCGGGAGGCAATGTCCGGTACGCCCCAGCTCTCGTTGAGCGGGACCCAGGTGACGATGGAGGGATGACTGCGATCCCGGCGGATGAGGTCCATCCATTCCGTCACGAGCAAGGTGACGGCGGTAGGCGAGTACACGTAGGCGGCCGCGGTCTCGGCCCACACCATGAGCCCGAGCCGGTCGGCCCAGAACAGGAACCGCGGGTCCTCGGCCTTTTGATGGACGCGGACGGCGTTGAATCCCATCTCCCTGATCAGCTCAACCTCGGCCCGCAGCTGCGCCGGGCCCTCGGCGGCTAGGTGCGTCTGCGGGCGGTAGCCCTGGTTGAGTACGGCGCGGAGGTAGCAGGGCTGTCCGTTGAGCTGGAACGACCCCCGCCCTACGGAGACCGAGCGCATCCCGGTGTAGCTGGCCACCAAGTCGATCACCGAAGCCGACGGGCGGTCGCGCAGCACGACCTCGATATCGAGCAGGGTGGGGTGCTCGGGCGTCCACAGCATCCGGGCCCGGTCCTGGCTGTTGCGCAACTCCGGCAGCGGGACATCGACGTAGGTGGTCTTACCCCGCGGCACCACTGACAGCTCGGCCAGGATGTCCTCACCGAGGCGGACGGTCAGCTCGAGGGCGAGGCCAGGCGGAGGCGGCTTTGCGACAGTAATCTCGCCGTGGACTGCCGCCGCGGCGACATCGGGAATCCAGGCCACGTCGGTGATGTGGTTCTCCGGGACGGTCTCGGCCCAGACGGTCTGCCAGATCCCCGTCGTCCGCTCGTACCAGACTCCGTGCGGCTGGTCCCGCCAATCCTGCTTGCCGCGGGGTTGCTCGAGGTCAGTCGCATAATCCTCGGCCCGCACGACCAGCACGTGCTCGTCCGGCTCACCTTCCGCGGCGGGCGTGACGTCGACGGTGAACGGGGTCTGGCCACCGACATGGCTGCCGACGAGCTGCCCGTCGAACCATACCTGCGCCCGGAAATCCACGGCCCCGAAGTGGATGTGAATCCGCTGCCGGTCCCCGCCGATGAGCAAGTCCGGCGAGATGCTCCGGCGGTACCAGACGACTGGGGGAATCCCGCGGTCACCGACTCCGGACGCCGGAGACTCCGGCGGGAACGGCACCGTGATCCGGCGGTTGAACGGCCCGGGCCGGGCGAACCAGCTTTCCCTAACGCCCTGGTCCTTCTCATCGGAGGCGAACTCCCAGGTGCCGTCCAGGCTGACCCAGGATTCGCGGCACAGCATCGGCCGCGGATACGAGCCATCTTGCCGGGTCGCTCTCAACTGGTGTTCCTTCCCTGGGGCCCGCTTCCGCACAGCATGGTCTTTTTCTTGCATCGATGCAAGAAAAAGACCATGTCATGGTTACAGCGTGATGAACCCGCAGAATAGAGCCTTGCAGCGATGCAAATATTATGCGACAGTTCGGCTATCTCCGCTCACACGGCCCTCGGTGAGGAGCGCATCGCATGACCAGACCTGTCTCGCGCCGCCAGTTCCTGGCCATCGGCGGGAGCCTGGGACTCGCCGGCTCGCTGGCGGCCTGTGCCTCGCCCATACTCACCAGCGTCACCGGAGGCCAGCCCGACCCGGCCGATGTCATCTACTGGCACCTGTTCGGCGGCGGTGACGGCGCCAACATGGCGTCGATGGTGCAGACGTTCCAGAAAACCAGCCGCCTATCGGTCGAGTCAACCCTGCTGAGCTGGGGAAACCCGTATTACACGAAGCTGGCCCTGGCGGCGTCGAGCGGGCGGCCGCCGGACGTGGCGATCTCGCACCTGTCCCGGCTGCCGCTGCTGGCCGAGGCCGGCCTGCTGGAGCCGGTCGAGAACGCGGGCGTCGGCGCCGCCGGCATCACCCAGGACAAGTTCACCCCGGCCGCCTGGCACAAGGCCACCGTGTCCGGAAAAGCCTACGCGGTGCCGCTGGATACGCACCCGTTCGTCATGTTCTACAACGTGGACCTGGCTAAGAAGGCCGGCCTGCTGAACGCGGCGGGCGACAACCTCAAGCCGATCAAGGGCCGCAACGACTTCGTCAACGCCCTCAAGGCCATGAAACAAGCCAGCGGTCAGTACGGCGCGATCTCGGCCAACACCGCCGACCCGGCCACCACCTGGCGCTGGTTCATGACCGTGTACTCCGGACTGGCCGG